>SPBQ01000259.1 GCA_004525875.1 Myxococcales bacterium | reverse complement strand
CGGGGTGATGACGCTGGACCTGGTCGATGTGTCGCGCTTGAACGTGCCCGGCGACGGACCGCGGCCGGTTACGGTCGAGGTGTATTACCCGTCGACCGCGGCGGCCGTCGAGGGCGTGCCGCGCGATGTCGTGACCGTGCTGACGATCCCCGTTGTGGAGACGCCGTCGTACCGCGACGTGGACATCGCCCCGGGCTCGTTCCCGCTCGTGGTCTTCTCGCACGGGAACAACGGTGTGCGCTTCCAGTCGTTCTTCTTCGCCGCGCATCTGGCCAGCTACGGCTATATCGTGGTGACACCCGATCACCACGGCAACACATTCGTCGATTCGCTGGCCTCGGTCGTCGATCCGATGCCGGAGGTCAACCGACCGCTCGACATGACCTTCTTGATTGATGAGTTTCTAGCGTTCAACGTGCCGGCGTCAGCCGATTTCTTCGAGGGAACGATCGATCCGGCGAGCATCGGCGCTTCCGGCCACTCGTTCGGAGGACTCACGTCGTTCCTGCTCGCGGGGGGCGATGCGGGTTTCGGCACGTTCACCGACACGCGTGTGCAGGCGATCTTGCCGCAGGCGCCGGCGGCCGGCTTCTCGACGGCATTCTTCGAGTCGATCACGATCCCGACGCTCATCATCGGTGGGACGATCGACGAGACGACGCCGTTCGCCACCCAGCAACAGGCGCCCTACGACTCGATGCTATAGGGGGCGCTGGTGGTCGCACTGGCCGAGCTCGACCAGGCCGGCCACTTCTCGTTCTCGGACTTCTGCGAGGTTTCTGGCGACCTGCTGGCCTTTCTCGGCGGCGCCGACGAGGCCTGCGAGCCGCGCCATCAGCCGTGGCGCTACGCGCAGGACGTCACCAAATACCTGGCGCTGAACTTCTTCGATGCGACGTTGAAAGGGGACGCGGCAGCGCTGGCGCGTCTCGATCCCGAGGTGCTCGCCGGCTTCGACAACGTTCGCTTCGAGAGCAAGTAGGCGGCCGGCTCGGACGGCGCCGCGTCGTCAGGGGGTAGCGCCGGCCGCTGGATCAGGTACCGGCGTGGGCTGACCCACGTTGCCGGACTGGGCGTCGAGCAGGTAGTCGCGTGCCCCTTCGAGAGCGTTGATGCCCCACTGAATGACGGCGACCCAGTCGATCGTTCGCCCGTAGCGGTCGACGACCAGGCTCACGCACGTGAAGACGATTGGCGCCGCCAATGCCGGCAACAAGCCGTCGATCTCGATTCCAGGCAGCAGCTTCACGAGGATCCAGAAGATCGCCCCGTTGGCCGCGAGAAGCGTCAACGCCTGACTGGTCGGTGCGTTCGGTACGCTCAGGAACAGCGCCGTGTCCCAGACCGTCGCATTGACCAGGGCAAGAGCGCCCACGGTGAGAGTGGCGCCCAGCAGGCCGGTGATCCGCAGGTCGGGGATCAGGCCGGCCGTGATCAGCATCGCGATCGTTTGCAGGATCCAGTAGCTGAGGACCCCGTCGAAGGGTGCGTTCACGGCGACTTCCACCGTGTCATATTAGCGGTCGGTCCGGCGGCGGGCGAGCGGGCAGTGAACGGATAGGGGGGCGTCAGTTCTTCGGCGCTCCCGACAGGATCCAGCTGCGCAGGAGCTGCTTTTCTTCGGGAGACACCGGCGGCAGCGTGCCTAACTGGACGCCCGAAGGCATCGGCGAACCGCACTCGGGCGTGAGCTCGAGCTTGTCGAGCAGGAAGCTGGCCTCAGGATTGCCGGGCGCCACGCGGGCGGTGAACGTGCTGCCGATGCATTCGACGGCAGCGCCGACGAGCTCGGCGTAGCCGACGTCGAAATCGTCGAGGCCGGCCAGTCCACCGGAGGCGAAACCCTGCGAGCTGTGACAGCCGAGCGCCGCACAGCTGTTGTTCGCAAAGACCGCCATCACCTGAGTCCAGGTCGCGGCGGAGGCGAGCGTCGTGGAGGTGCTGGAGGTCGTCGTCTGGCCGCAGGCGCCGTCGCAATTGATCTCGATGTCCGTGCCGGTGACGAAGCTGAGGAGCCTGAGAGCGTCGGACGCGGTGACTGCGCAGCTACCGTCCACGTCACAGATCGACAGGTCGCACGAGCCGACGCCGATCGCGGCGCGCAAGATCGACAGCGAATCGGTAACGGTTGGTCTCGGGCCCGTGCTGACCGGCTGGCCGCACTCGCCGAGGCCGGCCGCGGAGAGGGACGGGGCTAGCAGCGAAAGCGCAACGAGTGCAGCGGGGACGAGTCGCATCGGTTCAGGCTCCTGTCGCGCACGGTGCGGTCGGCTCGTCGTCCCCGCGCCTTTGCGGTCCGTCCGGCGGCGCGACCGGGAGGAGAGTCGCGCCGCGGGCGGCCTGCGTTGAAGGCTGGGCCCCGCTCGTGCATCTGGTTGAATGCTCCGACGAGTTGTAGGCGGTCCGCGCTACCAATAACAACGCGAATTTTCGCGCCGGCGTGGGGGCTTCGATGGCTGCTGGGTGGCTTCTCTCACAACGCATTCGGTGCGGAGTGACGGAGAGGATTCGGCGCTCTGAGATGTGCCACATGTCGTGTCGTGCCGCCGTATCGACGGAGAGGATGTGATGAAAAGAGTGCTCGTCGTTCTGTTCGCGGCTGTTGTCGCCGCCGAACAGATGTGGCTTCTCGCGCCGATGCTGAAGCTATGGGTGTTACCGCCCATCGAGGATCCTGCGGTGGCAGGGCGACGGGTGGCCGAGCGCATGGGTTGCTTCTCCTGTCACGGAGCCGAAGGAGCCGGCGGCATCGAGAATCTCGGTAGCGACAACAAGGTCGTTCCGGCGCTCGGCGGCGGCGAGATGATGATGTGGGCGGACAGCGAGGAGCAGCTTCGCGAGTGGATCGTGTACGGCAATCCGCAGGATGAGGATCACGTGTTCGAGCGCACGGGGCTGGCGGCCGGGCAGGGGACCGAGCGGGCAATCGTGATGCCTCCCTACGATTCGCACCTGAGCGCCGCCGAGGTCGAGTCGTTGATCGCTTACCTGCGATCGATCTCCGGGCTGCAGTTTCCGGAGGACAAGCGGACCCAGGAGGGCATGGACCTGGCACACAGGCTCGGCTGCTTCCGCTGTCACGGCGCAATGGGCACCGGCGGCGTCGGCAACCCGGGCTCGGTGAAGGGCTCCGTGCCGGGCTTCTTCGGCGAGGACTACGCGGAGCTGGTCCGCGATCGCGAGGAGGTTCGCGAATGGCTCGTCAGCGGTGTCACCGCGCGATTCGAGCAGAACCCTGTGGCGAGCGCGGTCATCGGGCACCAGGCGCTCAAGATGCCGGCCTATGGTGAGTTTCTCGAAGCCGAGCAGATCGACTCGCTGGTAGCGCTCGTGGAGTGGCTCGCGGCCGGGGACTGGCGCGAGGTGCCCGTGCCCTGACGGCCCGTTGGAGGACCCCGGACCGAGTCGGGCACCGAGCTCGGCGCTGCGTGCTTGACCGATCAGAAGAACACGTGGGCCTCGATCTTGAGCTCATCGCGGTTGGCGTTGAGATTGTTCTTCGGGCCGTTGTAGACGCGATAGAACAAGCGCAGCTGCAGGTACTGGTCGAGGAACGGCTCCAGACCGAAGCTGAAGCGGTTGCGCTCGTCGCTGGAGGCGTTGTCGCTCGGGTCGGTCCAGTCGAAAGCGAACTTCGCGTTCATCCAGCCGAACAGGAGCAAGTTGGCCTCGGTATAGGCGATCCACTGCCTGTTGCTCGCCGATGCGATATCGCTGTCCTGAAGCCGCCCTGGCCGAGCACGGCCAGCGGGCCCACCGAGAAGCCGCCGAACGCCGTGTACTGGCCGAGCTTGTTGTCGTCGGGCTCGTTGTACGCGGCCGAGCCTCCAAGATAGATGCCGCTCAGCGGGCCGGCCTTGTTCCACATGTACTGAGCGCTTCCGATCAGCTGCGGGAACGTGCCGTCGCTATTGCCGTCGGCCACCTGCGCGTACAGGCTCAGTCCCTCTCCGGCGTGTCCAATCTCGAGACCCTGTAGATTGCGGGTGAAGCCGAGGCCGGTGTCCTGGTTGACGAAGGCGTCGTCGTCCTGGATGCGAAGGCCCAAGGCCGGGAAGAACTGGCCTCCCTTCACGTAGGTGTTCCACGGAAGCACGTTCGTCACGCGTGCCCACGCCTCTCGATTGGACGCACCACCCGGGGCGAAACGCTGGTCCACGTAGATGTCGAAGTACTCGGGAAGCAATCGCAGGTTCGCGTAGACCGTCGCCTCTTCGACGTCGAGGCTGTTGCTCTGGAGCGGGCGGAACGCCGTGTTGTTGTCGACCTGGCCATTCTGATCGGGGTCGTCCTGGAACAGGAGCGTGTCGACGACGCGCAGGTCGCCGCCCACCGAGAAGTAGTCGTTGATGTTCGGAGAGAACCGCGAATCGATGTCGGGAAAGATGCCCTTGCCGTCGTTGGGGAGGTTCAAGATGTCGGGTGCGTGCATCTCCACGGTGAGGTTTCGCTGACCACCGCCGGAGGTGTTGGAGGCCGGGAAGAACTGGCCTCCCTTCACGTAGGTGTTCCACGGAAGCACGTTCGTCACGCG
>SPBQ01000014.1 GCA_004525875.1 Myxococcales bacterium | reverse complement strand
GCCCGGAACAGCAACGCCCCGTCCTCCTTGAAGCAGTGCCCGGCCGCGTCGAGGGCCTCGATCCCGCGGGCCACCGTGCCGTCTTCGCGGATCGCACACTCGCTCGTGAAGTGGTTGAACTCGATACCGAAGGTCTGGAGGTCAGCCCGGATGCGCGCGAGCATGCGCTCCCCCGCCCAGCGCGACAGGTAGGCGACAGCCTCCTCTACCGGCCGATCGAGCCACGCGTCCCCTTCGGCCTCGCGCAGCTCGCTGGCCAGCTCGATGACGTACTCACCGGGGTACCCCTCTTCGGGAAACGCGGTCTCCCGCCCGCACAGCTCGAGGTACCGCGCATGGACCGATCGCCCGAGCACCTGCATCTGGACGCCCGCGTCGTTGATGTAGTACTCGCGCTCGACAGAGCACCCCGTGGCCTCGAGGATCCGCGCGATCGCGTCACCGGTGGCGGCGCCGCGGCCATGACCGATGTGCAGCGGCCCGGTCGGGTTTGCGGACACGAACTCGACCTGTACGCGCTCGCCAGCTCCAGTGTCGCTCGACCCGTAGGTGTCTCCGGTACCGATGATCTCGACGAGCCGATCGTGCCACGCGCGCGTACTGAGCGTGAAGTTGATAAAACCGGGCCCCGCGATCTCCGCGCGATCAATGAGACCGGAGGAGTCGTCGAGACAGGAGACGATTTTCTCTGCGATCTCGCGCGGCGGACGTCTCGCAGACTTGGCGAGCGACATCGCAACGTTGGTAGCAAGATCGCCGTGCCCCTGTTCGCGCGGGACTTCGAAGTGAGGTTCAGGAATCCTGTCGAGCTCTAGCTCGCCGTTCTCGGTCGCGCGCTCGAGCGCCGTCCGCACCAAGCTCCTCAGACGATCCTTCATGACCGGCCCGGGCCCGCGGGCCGGGAGCTAGCTCCCCCGCGATTCGCCGCCGGACTCGCCCTGCGCACCTGCAGCGCCCAGAGGCTCGGTCAGTTCGATCATCGAGATCGGCGCGGCGTCGCCCAGACGCACACCGAGCTTGATGATCCGCGTGTAGCCACCCGGCCGGCTGGCAAAACCCGGAGCGATCTCACCGAACAGGCGCGCCAACGCCGCATCGGTACGGACGAACCGGCGCGCACGTCGCCGGGCCGCGATGGTCTGCTGCTTGCCGAGCGTGATCATCCGCTCGGCGTAGCGGCGCACCTCCTTCGCCTTGGCGTCGGTGGTCGTGATCTTTCCGTGCTCGATGAGCGACGTCACCATGTTACGCAGCATCGCCTTGCGGTGCGACGAAGAGCGGCCGAGCTTGCGCCCCGCCTTTAGGTGCCGCATGGCTAGTACTTCTCCTGCGCGAGGCGCATCCGGTCAAGGCTCTCGCGGTCCGGGAACGCGGAGAGCTTCATCCCGAGCCCCAAGCCCATCTCGACGAGCAGTTCCTTGATCTCGAGCAGCGACTTGCGGCCAAAATTCTTGGTCTTCAGCATCTCGCTCTCACTGCGCTGCACCAGCTCGCCAATGTACTTGATGTCGGCGTTCTGCAGGCAGTTGGCGGAGCGAACCGACAGGTCGAGCTCGTCGACGCAACGGAACAGGTTCTCATTGAGAGGCTCGGAATCCGGCTCCTTGATCGACTCTTGCTGCTCGATCTCGTCGACGTCGAAATTGATCAGCCCCGACACCTGATCCTGCAGGATGCGTGCGGCAATGGCGATAGCGTCGTCGGGACGCACACTGCGATCCGTCCAGATCTCCAAACTGAGCTTGTCGTAGTCGGTACGCTGACCAACGCGAGCGCTGGTAACGTTGAAGTTGACCTTTCGCACCGGCGAGAATGCCGCGTCCATGGCGATGGTCCCGACCGGCGCGTCCTCATCCCGGTTGCGATCGCCGGACACATACCCACTGCCGCGCCGGGCGGTCAGCTCCATCCGGAGCGTTGCGCCGGGCGACAACGTGGCGACGTGCTGGTCTGGATTGAGGATCTCCACCGACGGCCCGAACTGGATGTCACCAGCAGTCACGACGCCCTCGCGCGAAAGATCGAGCGTGCCCGTGTGGCGCTGCCCCTCGTGGATCCGCAGGCGAACTTCTTTGAGGTTCAGGATGATATCGGTGACATCCTCGGTGACGCCGTCGATCGTCGAGAACTCGTGCAGCACGCCTTCGATCTTGATGCTGCTGATCGCCGCTCCCTTCAGCGACGATAGCAGCACGCGGCGTAGCGCGTTGCCGATCGTGGTGCCGAACCCTCGCTCGAACGCCTCGAGCTCGAAGCGGCCGTAGCTTTCCTCAAGCGCGCGGACCTCAAGCTTCGGTCGAATCAAATCTTTCCAGTTATCGAGCATGTACAGTCTACTCCTGTCGGCCGGACGGGACAGATCACCTGTCATCCGTGGCCTGCAGCGCGCGGCGCAGCCGCTCACGCAATGGCTACTTCGAGTAAAGTTCCACGACGAGCCGCTCGTTGACCGGAATCGTCAGGTCCTCGCGCCCGGGCGTCTTCACTACCTTGCCGGTGAATGCGGCCGCATCGATCTCGAGCCAGGCCGGAACGCCCTTGCGTTCGGTCAGCTCCATCGCCTGCTTGAACGTCGCTTTCGACCGACTCTTCTCGCAGACCGAGATCACGTCGCCGGGCTCGACCAGATACGAAGGGATGTCAACACGCTTGCCGTTCACCGTAAAGTGCCGGTGACGCACGAGCTGGCGCGCCTCGGCGCGCGAGCGCGCCATGCCGAGCCGGTAGACCATATTGTCGAGCCGGCGCTCGAGAAACTCGAGCAGCGCCTCACCTGTCACCTTGCGCGAACGCTCCGCCATCGTGAAGTACTTCTTGAACTGCTTCTCGAGCAGTCCGTACATTCGCTTGAGGCGCTGCTTCTCGCGTAGCTGCACCGCGTACTCGGAAACCTTGCGCCGCCGCCCTTGGCCGTGCTGGCCCGGTGCGTAGTTGCGACGCTCGATCGCGCACTTGTCGGTAAAGCAGCGCTCGCCCTTGAGGAACAGTTTCATGCCCTCACGACGGCAGAGCCTGCATACGGGATTCGTATATCTCGCCATTACACGCCCCTCGCCAGTTACACGCGCCGCTTCTTGGGCGGCCGGCACCCGTTGTGCGGGATCGGAGTCACGTCCTTGATGGCCAGCACCTGGAATCCGGCCGCGCCAAGCGCCCGGACGGCCGACTCGCGGCCGGCGCCCGGCCCCTTCATGAAGACCGTCACGCTCCTCATCCCCATGTCGATTGCCATTCGAGCGGCCCGCTCGGCGGCCACCTGGGCCGCAAACGGAGTCCCCTTGCGCGAGCCCTTGAAACCCGCCGCGCCCGCGCTGCTCCACGCGACCACGTTGCCCTTCGGATCCGCGATCGTGATCATCGTGTTGTTGAACGTCGCGCGAATGTAGGCGACGCCCTCGCTGACCGTCCGCTTACCCTTGCGGCGCCTGGCCGACGCCGATGCCGCCTGCTGTCTTGCTTGCTGTCTACTCGCCATATTTCTCGATCGTAGTTCTCAGTCGTCCGTGGGTCGGGCTCAGCGTTTCGGTGCCTGTTTCTTTCCCGCGATGGCCTTGCGAGGTCCCTTCCGGGTGCGTGCGTTCGTATGTGTGCGCTGTCCGTTTACAGGCAGGCCCCGGCGATGGCGCAGGCCCCTGTAACAGCCCAGATCCATGTAGCGCTTGATGTTGGTGTTGATCTCGCGGCGAAGATCACCCTCGACCTTGTAGTCGCTGTCAATGACCGCGCGGATCGCGTTGATCTCGACGTCGTTGAGCTCGTCCGAGATTTTGCCTGGTTCGACCTCGGCCGCCGCCAAGATCTTGGCGGCCGACGTGCGGCCGACCCCGAAAATATAGGTGAGTGCGATCTCCATGCGCTTGTTGCGCGGCAAATCGACTCCGGCGATACGTGCCATAGCTGATCCCTGTCCTGCCTAGCCCTGGCGCTGGTTGTGGCGGCGGTTCTTGCAAACGACCCGCACCACACCCTCGCGCTTGACGACCTTGCAGTCGCGGCAGATCTTCTTGACTGATGCTCTGACCTTCATTCTTGTGTCCTCAGACTCGCGTCAGTATCTCCGGCCCGGTCGCCGTCACGGCGATCGTGTGCTCGAAGTGAGCCGAGCGGCGACCGTCCTCCGTCACCGCAGTCCATCCATCCTTGAGCACCCTCACCCCGGCTGCACCCAGATTCACCATGGGCTCGACAGCCAGGACCATCCCCACGCGCAGAGCACGTCCACGGCCTCGTTCGCCGTAGTTGGGAACCTGAGGCTCCTCGTGCAGCGCCTGACCGATACCGTGGCCCACGAACTCACGCACCACCGAGTATCCGGCGCCCTCGGCGACCTCCTGCACAGCCGCCCCCACATCGCCGAGCCGCTCGCCTGGGTGGAGGTGATCGATGCCGGCGTAGAGCGATCGCTCCGTCACCTCTAGGAGCCGTCGAGACTCCTCGTCGATCGTCCCGACAGGCAGAGTCATGGCTGAATCCCCGTAGTACCCTCCGTATTCCACTCCGAAGTCAAGGCTCACGATGTCGCCCTCCAGCAATTCCCGCGCCTCAGAGGGGATTCCATGGACGATCTCCTCGTTGACCGACGTGCACAGAACCGCGGGAAAGACGGCACTGCCGACCCGGTAGTTCTTGAACGCCGATCGAGCCCCGGCCTTCTCGATCATCCGCTCGGCCGCGCCATCCAGCTCGCCCGTGGTGATGCCCGGCACCACCATCTCGCGCAGCGCCGCAAGGATCTCGCCGACGATCCGCGCCGGCTTGCGCATGCGCTCGATCTCGGAGGGGGACTTCAGCTCGATCATCCATCGACCTCATGACCTTCGTCCCCGTTCTCCACCGGGCCCGCGACGCCGACCAGGATCCGCTCGAAGATCTCCTCCGGGGCACCGACGCCATCGATCTCGATGAGAAGTTTCGCGTCTCGGTAGAACTCCAGTAGCGGCTTCGTCTCCTTCTCGTAGACCTCTAGACGCCCACGGGCCGTCGCCTCGTCGTCATCGCTGCGGCCCTCGGCCTCGCGCCTGCCGCGAATCCGCTCGAGGATCTCGGCGTCATTCACGTCGAGCAGCACCACGCGGTCGAGCGGCCATCCGTTCTCGGCCAGCATTGCCGACAGCGCGCGCGCCTGCGCCGGGGTTCGCGGGAAACCGTCGAGCAAAAAGCCTCCCTCGCAGTCGTCGTCGGCAAGCCGCTCCCGCATCATGTCGAGAACGAGATCGTCAGAGACCAGCCGCCCGGAGTTCATGAACTCCTGCGCCTTCTTGCCGAGCGCGGTCCGTCGCTTGACAGCGTCGCGCAGCAGTTCGCCCGAAGAGACATGGGAGATACCCAGCTTCTCTTTGAGGCGAACGCTCTGGGTCCCCTTGCCGGAACCCGGCGGTCCGAGCAGCACCAGGCGCACTGTCCCGGCTACCTCCGCCCCCTCACCTTCGCCTTCTTCATGAAACCCTCATAGCTGCGCTGAATCAGGTGCGCCTGCATCTGGGCTACGGTGTCGATCGCGACGCCGACGACGATAAGCAACGCCGTACCACCGAAGAAGAAGGGAACGTTGAACTGTGCGATCAGAATCGTCGGAAGGACACAGATTCCCGCAACGTAGATCGCCCCGCCGAGTGTCAGTCTGCCGAGGATCCGGTCGATGTATTCCGCCGTGCGCGTGCCCGGCCGGATGCCGGGGATAAAGCCGCCGTACTTCTGCATGTTCTCGGCGACCTCCACCGGATTGAAGACGATGGCCGTATAGAAGTAGCAGAAGAAAATGATACCGGCGATGTAGACCAGGTTGTAGACGAAGCCGCCGGGCTGCAGATAGTCGGCCGTGCGCTGAAAGATCGGGGACTGGATGAACTGCGCAATGGTCGCCGGGAAGATCAGGAGCGAGGAGGCAAAAATCGGCGGGATGACGCCGGCCGTGTTCACCTTCAGTGGGAGGTGCGTGGCCTGGCCACCGTACATCTTGCGCCCGACCACCCGCTTCGCGTACTGCACCGGGATCCGCCGCTGGCCGCGCTCCACGAAGATAATCGCTCCCACCGTGAGTACCATGATCACTGCTAACACGAGCAGCACGAGTACTCCCAGCTCGCCCTGGCGGACGAAGCTGAACGTGTTGACGAGGGCCGAGGGGATCGAGGCCACGATTCCGGTGAAGATGATCAGGCTGATGCCGTTGCCGATCCCACGCTCGCTGATCTGCTCGCCGATCCACATGATGAACGCGGTTCCGGCGGTCAGCGTCATCATGGTCATCAGTCGAAACGGCCAACCCCCCAGGGCGACCACGGCCCCGCCGCCCGGCGTCTGGATCTGCTCCAGACCGAGCGAGATGAACAGTCCCTGGATGAGAGAGAGCACGACGGTGCCGTAACGCGTGTACTGCGTGATCCGCTTTTGCCCCTGCTCCCCTTCCTTCTTCAGCTGCTCGAGGTACGGCACCACGAGCGTCATGAGCTGCAGGATGATGGAGGCGGAGATGTACGGCATGATGCCGAGCGCGAAGATGGAGAACCGCTCCAGCGCGCCGCCGGAGAACATGTTGACCATCGAAAAAATCGTGCCCTGAGCGGCCGCGAAGAACTCGGCCATCGCGCCACCGTCGACGCCCGGAGTCGGAATCGCGACGCCGATGCGGTAGACAGCCAGCATCGCCAGCGTGAAACCGAGCCGTCGGCGCAGCTCCGGAATACGCGGTACATTCTGGATCCCTTCGAACACTTCCGCTTACGCCTCGGCGCCTGCCGGGTCGTCTCCGGCCGGTGCGGACTTCGCCGATTCCGCGGCGTCGGCCGCCACGACCTCAGCAGTGCCGCCGGCGGCACGGATCGCTTCCTCGGCGGCCTTCGAAAATGCATGAACACGGATCGTGAGCCCACGGTCGAGAGCACCCTTGGCCAGTATCTTCACCGGCCTGCGCCGTCGCGCCAGACCGGCGCCGCACAGCACCGCCAGGTCCACGACGCTGCCTGCGTCGAAACGCGTAAGCTCCGCCAGATTCACCACCTGATACTCGACCCGCGAGATGTTCTTGAAGCCGCGCTTGGGCAGCCGGCGAGCGAGTGGCATCTGGCCGCCCTCGAAGCCTGGAGGCACATTTCCGCCCGAGCGGGACCCCTGCCCCTTCTCACCACGTCCGGCCGTCTTGCCGTTTCCGGAGCCAGGGCCGCGTCCCTTGCGCTTGCGCTTGCGGCGAGACCCGGGTGCGGGCTTCATCGAATCGAGCTGCATCGTCAGTCCTCCACCTTCACCAGGTGCGACACTTTCGAGATCATCCCGAGGATCGGTGACGTCGAGCGACGCACGACGCATCGACCGCGGCGTGTGAGGCCGAGCCCGCGCAGTGTTCCGCGCTGGCGTTCGGTGCAGCTGATGAAGCTACCGACGAGCGTGATCTTGATCATTCTCTCTCCAGCGGTCATCGAGCCCTCTCCCGGTCGCTCAGCGCAACTCCGCGAGGTTCTTGCCGCGCAGCGCCGCGATCGAAGCCGAGTCGACGAGCTGCTTGAGCCCGTCGATCGTCGCCTTGACCATGTTGTGCGGGTTGTGCGAGCCGATGCATTTGGTGAGAACGTTCTCCACACCGGCGAGTTCCACGACAGCCCGAATCCCGCCGCCGGCAATGACGCCGGTGCCGGCCGACGCCGGCTTGAGGAGAACCAGACCCGCACCAAAGTGCCCTTTCACGGTAAACGGGATCGTCCCGCCGCTCAGGGGCACGTCGAGCATTCCCTTGCGGGCTCTCTCCGCTCCCTTGCGGATGGCCTCGGGGACTTCCTTGGCCTTACCAACACCGTACCCGACGTGGCCGGCGCCGTCACCGACGACCACCAGGGCGCTGAAGCTGAAGCGTCTACCGCCCTTGACGACCTTGGCCACGCGGTTGATTTGAACCACGCGCTCCTTGAGGTCGATTCCGTCGAGCTTAAAGGTTTGTGTCTGACGTCGTGCCAAGCCTCGATTTCTCCCGTAGTTCCCTGGTGGGCTCCGCTCAGTAAACAGTCAATCGTCCGTTAGAACGTGAGGCCCGCTTCGCGCACAGCGTCGGCCAGCGCCTGGATGCGGCCGTGGTAGCGGAACCCGTTGCGGTCGAACACCACCGACGAAATGCCCTGGGCCTTGCACTTCTCCGCGATCTCCGTGCCCACCCCCTTCGCCTTGTCAACCGTCACGCCAGCCCCCGCGCCTTTCATCGTGGAAGCGGCGGCGAGCGTCCGGCCGCTCTGATCCGAGATCACCTGAACATAGAGCTGGCGGTTGGAACGGAACACCGACAGCCGTGGCTTCACGTCGGTGCCGCGCACCTTCTTGCGTATCCGTTTGCGACGACGGATCCGCGCCGTCGCCCTGCTCGAAGCCGCCTTGCCTGCCGATCTGCTCACGCTCACTTCGCGACTCCTGACTTGCCGGCCTTGCGACGAATCTCCTCGTCGCTATAGCGAATCCCTTTCCCCTTGTACGGCTCCGGCGGACGCAGCTTGCGAATTCCAGCCGCAACCTCACCCACCAGTTGCCGGTCGATCCCGCTCACGGTGACGCTCGTCTGCTTCTCGACCGCGGCTTGCACGCCCGCGGGCAGCTGGTAGACGATCGGGTGGGAGAAGCCGAGGCTCAGATGCACCTCGCCACCTTTCGCATCCGCGCGGTACCCGACCCCGGTAATCTCCAGTGTCTTCGAGAACCCTTCGCTCACACCGACCAGCATGTTGGAGATTAGTCTGCGCATGAGCCCCTGCGCGGCGCGCTGCCCGCGGCTATCGTCGCGGCGCACCACCGTCACACCGGGATCACCCTGCTCCAGCTTGATCCCGCCGACCAGCGTGAGGCTGAGCTTGCCCTTCGGCCCCTCGACGTGAACGTCGGCCCCGGCGGCGTTGATCTTCACCCCCTGTGGAACCGGCAGGGGAACTTTTCCTAGACGCGACATCGCACGAACCTCTTACCAGATCTCGCAGAGAACCTCGCCACCGACGTTGCGCTTGCGCGCCTCGCGGTCGGGCAACAGCCCAAGCGGCGTCGACAGGATGCTCATTCCCAACCCATTGCGCACGCTCGGTGCATCCGCAGCCGAGCTGTATCTGCGCAAACCCGGTCGGCTCACCCGCCGGATGCCGACGATGATCGACCGGCCTTCATCGGTATAGCGCAGCATGACCGAGAGCTTCTTGTCTGCACCGCTCCCACTGACGACGAAGTCGCGGACGTAGCCCTCCGCAACGAGCACCTTCGCCAGACCTTCCTTGATGGTCGAATACGGTATCTCCACCTTGTCGTGCCGCGCCTGGGCGCCGTTGCGCAAGCGCGTCAACATGTCGGAAATCGGATCGGTCATGCTCATGGTCGACTCCCTACCAGCTCGCCTTCATGAGGCCTGGGATCAGTCCTTGACGCGCCAGGTTCCTCAAGCAGATCCGACACAGCTTGAACCGGCGGTACACACTGCGCGGCCGGCCGCACTGCAGGCAACGCGTGTAGCCACGCACCTTGAACTTCGGCTTGCTCTGCGACTTTATGATCAAACACTTTTTCGCCATCGCGGTCTTCCGTACCTCAGGACGTGCGCAGCGGCAGCCCCATTGCCCTGAGCAGCGCTCGGCCCTGCTCGTCATTGGGCGCGGTGGTGACGATCGTCACGCTGAGGCCCATGGTCTTTTCTACCGTGTCGAGGTCGATCTCCGGAAATATGATCTGCTCGCTCAGACCGAGCGAATAATTTCCACGGCCGTCGAAAGCGCGCTCGTTCAGCCCGCGGAAGTCTCGAACGCGGGGAAGCACGACCCCGATCAGCCTGTCGAGGAACTCGTACATGCGATCGCGACGCAGTGTCACCGAGACACCGATCGGCATCCCCTCGCGCAGCTTGAAGTTAGCGATCGCCTTGCGTGCACGCGCCACCACCGGCTTCTGGCCGGCGATACGCGTCAGGTCATTCACCGCCTGATCGATCAGCTTCGGGTTCTGAACCGCTTCGCCGACACCGATATTGAGAACGATCTTCTGTAACCGCGGCACGGCCATCACGGAGGTAAGACCGAACTGCTCCTTCAGGGCGCCCCGAACCTCGGTCGCGTAGCGCTCGGCGAGCCTGGGCTTGTGCTTGTCAGACATCTGTCTCAGCTCTCCCGATCAGCCCTTGTCCAGCACTTCGCCGCACTTGACGCAGACACGCGCCCGCTTTGCCTTCTCGCCCTGCTTGGCTCCGAGTGTCTTGCGACCCACGCGCGTGGGCTTCTCGCAGGACGGACAGAGCAGCTGCACGTTCGAGATATGCAGCGGCGCCTCCTTCTCGACGATACCGCCGGGCTGCTGGGGACCCGTCGGCTTACGGTGGCGCTTGATCATGTTCAGCCGCTCAACGATCACGTGCTCGTCCTCGCGATCGACGCTGACGATCTTGCCGGTCTTGCCGCGTTCGCGACCCGCGACGACAATGACGGTGTCGTCCTTCTTGAGATTGAACCTGCCCATCGCGATCAGAGAACCTCCGGAGCCAGCGAGATGATCCGCATGAACTGCTTGGCACGCAGTTCGCGTGCGACCGGGCCGAAGATGCGAGTGCCCACAGGTTCGTTCTGGTTGTCGATGATGACGGCCGAGTTCGTGTCGAATCGGATGTACGAGCCGTCGGCGCGTCGGGTCTTCTTCACGGTTCGGACGACGACCGCCTTCACCACCTGGCCTTTCGACACATTACCGCCGGGCGTCGCCTCTTTCACCGATACGACGATAATGTCGCCGATCCGCGCATAGCGCCGTCGCGATCCGCCCAGCACCTTGATGCAAAGCACGCGACGGGCGCCGGAATTGTCGGCGACGTCGAGGACTGACTCCTGGCTGATCACTTTTCTTCGATCCTTAGGTCCGGCACGTCCAGAGTCGCGCGCTCGACGATCGTCCGCAGCCGCCAGCGCTTGCTCTTGCTCAGCGGACGGCACTCGGCGATCACCACGCGATCGCCCTTATTGCATTCGTTGCGCTCATCGTGAGCGGCGTACTTCTTCTTGACCCGGATGTACTTGTGGTAGCGCGGGTGCTTGATCAGGCGAGTGACGACGACGACGATGGTCTTGTCCATCGCGTCGCTCACAACAACCCCTTCTCGCGTCTTGGCGCGTACTCTGCTCGGTTCAGACATCAGCCTGCTCCCTGCGCCTCGTCGCGCCGCTTCTCCGTCCTCACGGTCAGCACGCGGGCCAAATCCTTCTTGCGTTCGCCGAGCTCGGAACTCTTATCGAGGCGACGCGAGTAGCGCTGCATCTGCAGCTTCGCGACTTCCTCGCGCAACTCGTTCTCATGGCCACGGAGCTCGTCAACGGTCATCGAACGGAGATCCTTGAGCGCCTTAGCCATGGGTCAGCTCTCGTTCGCAGAACCGCGTCGAGCACGGCAGCTTGTGCGCGGCCAGACGCATTGCCTCGCGTGCGAGCTCCGGGGTCACGCCCTCCATCTCGAACAGCATCCGCCCCGGCTTGACCGGAGCACACCAGCCCTCGAGCCCGCCCTTACCTTTTCCCATGCGGACCTCAGCCGGTTTCTTGGTATACGACAGGTCAGGAAAGATTCGAATCCAGACGCGGCCACCACGCTTGATATGGCGCGTGATCGCAATTCTGGCGGCCTCGATCTGCCGCGCCGTGATGCGGGCCGGGCTCGTCGCCTTGAGACCGTAGTCTCCGAACGCGAGCGTGTTCCCGCGACCAGCCACACCCCTGGTGCGGCTCTTCCCCTTCATCATCTTGCGGAACTTGGTTTTCTTCGGCTCTAGCATTGCGTCAGACCCCGCTGCTCCCCTTGCGCGCTTCTGGCTTGCCGGTGTTGTCGCCGCGGTAGACCCAGACCTTCACGCCGATGACACCGAATGTGGTCCGCGCCTCCGCCTGTCCGTACTGCACGTCGGCCCGCAGTGTGTGGAGCGGTACACGGCCCTCGCGATACCACTCGGTACGCGCGATCTCGTGCCCCCCCAGGCGGCCACCGCACTGGACACGAATGCCGAGCGCACCCATGCGCATCGCGCGCGCCACCGATTCCTTCATCGCCCGGCGGAACATGATGCGCCGCTCCAGTTGCATCGCGATATTCTCGGCAACGAGTTGCGCGTCCAGATCGGGACGGCGGATCTCATGGATCTCGACGAAACTCTCTTTCCCCGCGATCCCGACGATATCACGCTTGAGCTTCTCGATCTCGACACCCTTCTTGCCGATGACGATCCCGGGGCGCGCGGTGTAGAGGTTGACCTTCACCTTGTTGCCGGAGCGCTCGATCTCGATGCGTGGAACGCCCGCGTGCTGAAGCCTCTTCTTGAGGAATTTGCGAATGTTTGCGTCCTGCTGGAGAAGGTCCGCGTAGTTCTTCTCCGCATACCACCGGGAATCCCAGGTGTCGGTCACGCCGACGCGGAAGCCTCTCGGATGTACTTTCTGTCCCACTGCTAGGTTCCCGATCCCTCTTTGCTCTAGCGCTCGTCGACAACGAGCGTGATGTGACTACTTTTCTTCTCGATGACGAACGCGCGCCCCTGCGCCCGCGGCCGCCAGCGGCTCCAGGCAGGCCCTTCGTCGACGAAGGCCGTCTTCACGTACAGCCGGTCCACATCCACGTTCTGCGTGTCCTCGGCGTTGGCGACCGCCGACCGGAGCGTCTTCGCGATGATGCGCGCAGCCTTCTTGGCCGTGAGGTCGAGGATGTCGAGGGCCTCCTCAACGGGTTTGCCCCGAACCAGATCTACCACCAGGCGCGCCTTCCGCGGCCCAATCCTCGCGTAACGTGTGATCGCCTTCGTCTCCATCTTCCTGCCGCCTGATTCCTATCTCTTCACGTCGGTCTTCCGCGCACCCACGTGGCCGTGGTATGTGCGCGTGGGCGAGAACTCGCCGAGCTTGTGCCCGACCATGTTCTCCGAGACATAGACGGGGACGAACCGGCGTCCGTTGTGGACGGCGATCGTGTAGCCGACCATCTCGGGGATGATCGTCGACCGGCGCGACCACGTCTTGATCGGGCGTCGATCGTCGACGTCGTGCGCCTCCACCTTCTTCATGAGGTGATCGTCCACGAAAGGACCTTTCTTTACCGACCTAGGCACGTTGATCTCATCCTCTAGCGGCCGCGCCGCCCATCTTGACGACGACGCTTCCTTTTCTAACGGCGACGCCTCTTGCGCCGCGCAACGATGTACTTGTCACTCGTCCGGTTGCGTCGCGTCCGGTATCCCTTCGTCGGCTTGCCCCACGGCGTCGTCGGGTGATTGCCCTTCGAGCGTCCCTCGCCACCACCGTGCGGGTGGTCGACGGGATTCATCGCGACGCCGCGGACCTTCGGGCGCCGCCCGAGCCAGCGGCCACGCCCGGCCTTGCCGATCTTGACGTTCTCGTGCTGCGCGTTGCCAACCGTGCCGATAGTCGCCCGGCATTCCTTACGCACGTTGCGAAGCTCGCCCGAGGGAAGCCTCAGGAGAGCGTAGTTACCGTCCTTCGCCACCAGCTGAGCGCCCGAGCCGGCGCTACGCGCCATCTGAGCGCCGCCGCCCTGCTTGAGCTCGACATTGTGAACGACCGTTCCGACCGGGATCGCGGACAATGGAAGCGCGTTGCCGGGCTTGATGTCCGAGCCCACGCCGGCCTCGATGCGATCGCCGACGTTGACGTCGGCCGGTGCCACGATGTAGCGCTTGTCGCCATCCGCGTACACCACCAGGGCGATGCGCGCCGAGCGGTTCGGATCATACTCGATCGTCGCAATCCGTCCGGGGACGCCATCCTTGATGCGGCGGAAGTCGATCAGGCGAAAGCGCCGCTTGTGCCCGCCTCCGCGGTGCCGCGACGTCGTGCGTCCGGTCGAGTTGCGGCCGCCCGACTTCTTGAGCGAACGTATCAGCCGCTTTTCGGGCGTGGCGACCGTGATTTCGCTGAAATCGAATCCCGTCTGGAAGCGCCGACCGGGCGACGTGGGCTTGAATTTCTTGACCGCCATGACGGGCGAGCTCCCTTACACCTGCTCGAGAAGATCGAGCGACTGGCCCTCGGCCAGCGTCACGTAGGCCTTCTTCCAATCGGCACGCAGCCCGACGGGCCGACCGCCGCGCTTGCGCGTCTTGCCCAGGTAGTTGATGGTGCGCACCGACTCGACCTTGACCTCGAACAACCGCTCGACCGCGCGCTTGATCTCTTCCTTCGTCGCAGCGCGAGCGACCTTGAAGACCACCTGTCCGCCGCGCTCGGACACGAGCGTCCCCTTCTCGGTGATAACGGGGGCTTTGATCACGTCATACAGTGACTTCATCGCGTCACCCGCCCCTGGATGGCGTCGAGCGCCCCCTGGACCACAAGCAGGTTCTTGTGACGTAGAATGTCGTAAACGTTCAGGCCTGCTACCGGCATCGCCTGAACGTTGGGCAGATTGCGCGCTGAGAG
>SPBQ01000421.1 GCA_004525875.1 Myxococcales bacterium | reverse complement strand
GCTGGCGCTCGAGCGGGCGGCGGAACTGGAGAAAGGGCAGTGAAGGATGCCCTGTCGGCGCTGCTGGCCGGTCGCGACCTTTCCGCCGATCTGATGGAGAGCACGATCGGTGCGATTCTCGACGGTGAGGCGAGCGACGCGCAGATCGGCGCCTTCCTGACGGCGCTCACGCTGAAGGGGGAGACGGTCGAGGAGATGGTGGCTGCGGTTCGCGCCATGCGCCGCCGGGCACTGCAGGTCAAGCTCCCGGAGAGGGACGGCCCGTTGCTCGACACCTGCGGGACCGGCGGAGGTGGTCTGGGCACCTTCAATGTGTCCACCGCCACGGCCTTCGTCGTCGCGGCGGGCGGCGTGCGGGTCGCCAAGCATGGCAACCGCGCGGCCTCGGGCAGTGTCGGCGCCGCCGACGTTCTCGAAGCGCTCGGCGCCCGCATCGAGCTGTCGCCTGAGCGTGCCCGTGAGGCCCTCGAGACGGTCGGCTTCACGTTCCTGTTCGCGCCCGTGTTCCACCCCGCGCTCGGGCGTCTGGCGGGGCCGCGCCGCGAGCTGGGGTTTCGTACGCTTTTCAATCTCCTCGGCCCGCTGTGCAACCCGGCCGGAGCCGATCACCAGCTGATCGGGGTCTACGATGCCGCGCGCATGGAGGCGGTCGCCAAGGCCTTGATCGTTCTCGGTACGCGACGCGCGCTCGTCGTGCATGGTCACGGTGGAGCCGACGAGCTGACGTCGACGGGACCGGCCCAGGTGGTCGAGGTTGTGGAGGGCAGCATCCGCAGCTTCACGATTGACCCGCAAGCGTACGGACTCGCGCGCGCGAGTCCGCAGGACCTGGAGGGTGGCGATTCCGCGCGCAGCGCCGCGATCGTACGTGATGTTCTCTCCGGTGGTACGGGCCCTGCGGCCGACACGGTGGCGCTCAACGCGGGCGCGGCGTTTCACGTCGCGGGCGTCGTTCCCGGCCTCGGCGTCGGTGTCGACCGCGCGCGCGAGCTGATGGCCGGCGGGCTGCCGGCGCGCAAGCTGGAGGAGTTCGTCTGGTTTACGCTCCGGAGCGCCCCGTGATCCTCGACGACATCCTCCGATCCAAGCGTGCCGAGCTCGCCGCGGCCCGGTCCAGCATCTCGGAGTCGAATCTGTGCGAACGAGAGGGCTATGACGAACCGCGGCGCGGCTTTTTACACGCGCTGCGCGAGGGGCCGCGGCCGCGAATTATCGCGGAGATCAAGCGACGGTCTCCTTCACGCGGCGTGATCCGAAAGCGCTTCGATCCCGCTGCGCACGCGAGGGATTACGATGCGGCCGGTGCAAGCTGCATCTCCGTCCTGACCGACGGGCCGTTCTTCGGCGGTGAACTCGCGCATCTCGAGACCGCACGCCGGGCCTGCTCGCGACCGCTGCTCCGCAAGGATTTCACGATCGACCCGTACCAGATCGTGGAGGCGCGTGCGTGGGGCGCCGACGCCGTGCTGCTCATCGTGGCCGCGCTCGAGCGAGGTCTCCTCGAAGAGCTGCTGGCCTGTGCGTACGCCGAGGGGGTCGATGCACTCGTCGAGGTTCACGACCGGGCCGAGCTCGACACCGCGATCGCGATCGGGGCCGACCTTGTCGGAATCAACAACCGAGACCTCACGACCTTCGTCACGACCGTCGACGTTACGCGGGCGCTGGCTCCGGCAGCACCGATCGGCGTCACGCTGGTCTCCGAGAGCGGGCTCGGCAACGCGGCGGAGCTGGCCGAGCTCGAGAGCCTTCCGGGCCGCGGCGTCGACGCCTTTCTTATCGGCGAGACCTTCATGGCGGCACCCGATCCGGGTGAGGCTTTGACGGCTTTGTTGCGCGGCTAAACCGGCATAAGAGATGCGCAGGACGTGGGTGAAAGTATGCGGAGTTACACGCGTCGATGACGCACTTGCAGCGGTCGAGGCGGGCGCGGATGCGCTCGGGGTGAACTTCGTCGAGACCAGTCGCCGCCGCTGTGCCACGGCGGAGGCCGGTCGCATCGTGGCGGCCGTGCCCACGCGGGTTACGGTCTTCGGTGTGTTCGCGAACGCGTCACGCCGAGAGATAGCCGCGATCCTGGCACAGACGGCCGTCGGTGGTCTGCAGTTCCATGGTGGCGAGCCCGTCGAGGACCTGAGGGGCTGGCCGGTCCCGGTGATCCGGGCGGTGGCTGTGACCGACGCGGTGACTTCCGGTGAGGCGGTGAGGGACTGTGGTCGCTGGCGCGTACTGCTCGACAGCGCGCGCGGAGGCGGTAGCGGAGAGCGTTTCGACGACGCGCTCGTCGAGTCGCAGGATCTCTCGTCGGCCATCGTGGCCGGCGGACTCTCGCCCGCCAACGTCGCCGAGGTGGTTCGTCGCTTGGAGCCCTGGGGCGTGGACGTCGCCGGCGGCGTGGAGGGTGATGATCCGGGAGTGAAGGATCACGCGCTCATCCGGGAGTTCGTTTTGAATGCACGCACTGCCTGACAGCAACGGACGGTTCGGAGAATTCGGTGGCGCCTACGTGCCGGAGACGCTCATGCCCGCGCTACGCGAGCTCGGCGAAGCCTATGAGCGGTGGCGCGAGAACCGTGAATTCCAGGCGGAGCTCGACGCGCTCAATCGAAAGTACACGGGTCGCGAGACGCCGCTCTACTTCGCCGAGCGTCTCACACGCCACGTGGGTGGCGCGCGTATTTACCTCAAGCGTGAGGATCTCTGTCACACCGGTGCGCACAAGATCAACAACACGCTCGGTCAAGGGTTGCTGGCGCGGCGGATGGGAAAGGAGCGCATCATCGCGGAGACGGGTGCCGGCCAGCACGGCGTGGCGACGGCGACAATGTCGGCGTTGTTCGGTCTTGATTGCGAGGTCTACATGGGGGCGGAGGATGTCCGCCGTCAGGCGCTCAACGTGTTCCGCATGAAACTACTGGGCGCTTCCGTGAACCCGGTGGACTCGGGCAGCCGCACGCTGAAGGACGCCATCAACGAGGCCATGCGTGACTGGGTGACGAACGTCGAGAACACCTACTACCTGATCGGCTCGACGATGGGGCCGCACCCGTATCCCATGATGGTGCGCGACTTCCAGTCGGTCATCGGTCGCGAGGCCCGCAAGCAGATCCTCGAGGCCGAGGGGCGGCTGCCGGATCTACTGATTGCCTGCGTCGGGGGCGGCAGCAACGCGATGGGGCTGTTTCACCCGTTCGTGGACGATGTGT
>SPBQ01000028.1 GCA_004525875.1 Myxococcales bacterium | reverse complement strand
GGCCCGGCCGCGCCGGGTCCGGGGCGAGCTCCATCGTGAGGATCAGCGGCACATCGCCCTCGATGCGCGTGTCACTGGTCCTGACGATGACGCTCGATCCGGACGTCGCCGCCGTCGGCGAGGTCGTCGACGGCACGCTCGTGGTCGCCAACCAGGGCCTGGTGGCGCTCACGGGCGTCGAGGTCGAAGTGCTGCTGCCGCCCGAGATGGCGAACTTCGCGCTGGCCTCGGCCACCGGCGCGCCAGCGGCCTGCGCAGGCGCGGCCTTCCCGACCGTTTGCTCCGCCGGCGAGCGCCTGGTGTTCACGGTGGGCACGCTTGGTGTCGGTGCCGACGCCACGCTCAGGTTCCCGCCGGCGGCGATCGTCGGCACCCCAGCCGGCACGCAGCTCGTGTTCGAGGCCAGAGCGCGCGGCGCCGGCGGCGTCAACACGGCGCTGCGCGACGGTGTGCGCGTGGTGAGCCCATAGAGCGATCGATGCCGGCGGCAGCTGGTTGTCCAGGAATTCATCAGCTCAGTCGGCCGGGGTACCTCTTTATACGACAGTACCCTCGCGTATCATCGGAACACTGTCTGAACGCATGACGAGGTCCGATTGTGGCCAGACGATGTCGGATTCCGAGCGTAGCCTCGTTGCGGCTGGAGAACCGAGGAGGAATCGATGATCACGCAGAAAGAGAAGTGCGAAGAGTTTGCGCGGCTACACCGGGAACCCGGTGCGTTCTTGATCCCGAACCCCTGGGATGCGGGGTCCGCGAGGCTGCTTCAGGGACTCGGATTCAGAGCGATCGCAACAACGAGCGCAGGCTTCGCCTACACGCGCGCGAAAACGGACGGTGAAGTCTCACTCGACGAAAAGTTGGCGCACTGCTCCGACATCACCGCCGTGACGAGTATTCCGATCAACGCAGATTTCGAGAACGGATTCGCCGACCGCCCTGAGGGCGTCGCCGCCAACGTGTTGAAACTCGCTCGGACCGGCGTCGCCGGTTGCTCCATCGAAGACTTCGACCGGGACTCGCACGCCCTGTACGACTTGGATCGGGCCGTCGAGCGAGTGCAGGCGGCCGCAGAAGCGCTCGCCACGCTCGACATGTCGTTCCAGCTCACAGCAAGGGCCGAGAACTTGCTCCGCGGCGTCGACGATCTCGACGACACCGTGAGGCGATTGAAAGCGTACGAGGCAGCGGGAGCGGACGTGCTCTACGCGCCGGCGCTCAAGACACTCGACGACCTGCAACACGTGACCCGCGAGCTCGAAAAGCCCTTCAACGTTCTCGCCGTCTTCTTCCCGGACGCGACGGTCGACGAGCTCGCAGAGGCCGGCGCGAAACGAATCAGTGTGGGCAGCGCGCTCGCCTGGCTGGCGCTCAGCCCCGTCGTCAGTGCCGGCAAAGCGATGCTCGAACGAGGCACCTTCGCTTGGACCCGCGAGATGCTCGCGGGGGCGGAGTTGAAACGGTATTTGGCCGGCCGGCGAGAAAGCTAGCCCGCGCTCCGGGTCCCAGGCTTCGGCGGCCGACCGGCAATCGCGGTGCTGCCGTTCGAGAACCACACTGGCGACCCCGAGAAGGAGTTTCTCGTCGATGGCATCGTCGAGAACGCGGTCGCGTGGGGCGAGAACCATACGGTCGGGCTCCCCCGCCCGACCAGGCCACGATCGTAGCTCGGTCCGTTGGTGACGCGGTAGCGAGTCTTGCAATTCGGGTGGACGTTCGACTGCTTAGCCAACCCTCGACCATGATCCGGACGCGCGGGAACGAGAAAGGCGCCTCGAGCTTCGATTCATGCACCATCGCCATTCGCAGCCGCTTTTTCGACGTCCTGCTAGTAGCCGCGCAGCAGAGGCAGTGTCAGCGTGGCCAGGCCGAGCACCAGGAAGAAGCCGCACATGTCGGTCACGGTCGTGAGGATCGGGCCAGAGGCGACTGCCGGGTCGAAGCCCATCCGTCTGAGCACGAGCGGGACCGTGCCGCCAATCGACACGGCGACGAGCGTGTTGGTCGCAAGCGCCGCGGCCACGACCAGGCCGAGATAGACGTTCCCCTTCCATGCCCAGGCGCCCACGCCGAGCATCGTGCCCAGGACCAATCCGTTGATGATGCCCACCGAGGCCTCGAGCCGCCATACCCGCAGCGCATCGATCGGCTTGACCACGCCGAGAGACAGCTCCCGCATGCTCACGGCGACGGCCTGGTTGCCCGAGCAGCCGCTCATGTCCGATACGATGGGCAGGAACACCGCCAGCGCGATGACCGCGCTCAGCGTCTCCTCGAACGAGGCGATCACGCTCGCGGCGACGACGTTGAGCCCGATGTTGAGCGTGAGCCACGCAAGACGCCGGCCGGCGCGTTTGCTGACCGGCATCGATCTCGACTCCTCGCCGCCGATGATTCCCTGCGACTTCAGGTGCTCCACAGTGGCCCTCTCGCTGAGCGCGTGGGAGACGGCCTCGCGGCGCAGCACCCCGACCATCGCGCCGGCTGCATCGACGACCGGTAGGGCCGGCAGCTCGGTCGCTTCGAAGATGTCGTGCAGCTCGAGGAGCGCGGTTCCCACTGCAACCGATTCCGCCGGCATCATGATCGAGCGCAGCGTCGCGTCGGCCGCGCCCCCCACGACGTCGCGGAAACGCACTACACCGAGCAGCCGCCGTCGCCGTGGCGTCACGACATACGTGTACTGGACGTTGTACAGCGCATACTCGTTGCCGTGCCCCATCACGGCGTCGATCACCTCGCGTGCGCGCGCGGACGGGGACAGCGCCACGAACTCCTTCATCATGAGCCCGCCCGCCGATTCCGCATCATAGCTGATGAGCTGACGCGCGCGGTCGGCCTCTTCCGGATCGAGAAACTCGAGGATCGACTCGGCTTCCTCGGCGTCGAGGTTGGCGAGGATGTCGGCCTGTTCATCGCTCGGGAGCTCGGAGACGATCGCCGCCGCCTCGTCGGCCGGCAAGAGATCGATGAGCTCGGCGGCCTGCAGATCAGGAATTTCTTCGATCAGGTTGGCCGCCGTCTCGGCCGGCAGCTCACGCAGCAGCAGCTCGCGCTCGCTCGGCGCCAGGCGAGACAGCGCGCGCAGCAGCTCGCTGACGGGCAGCGAATCGACGAACGCGCCGAGAACCTCGGCATCGCCCTCTTCGAGAAGCTGCTGGATGGCTTCCCAGGTGGTAACTCGCTCGCTTGTCATGTCCGTCCCCTCCTCGATCGGCACCGCCGCGTAGCCGCGTGGGCGGGCTGCATAGAGCCAGTGCTCGCTCCGATTTCAAGCCGGAGACAGGATCATTCGGATCGCGGGGCGAGCGACCTGGCGGCACGCATCGGCTAGAGTCCCGCCCGGGTCGCCGCGGGGCCGGCAATCGCGGCAAGAGGTGCAACGACAGTGACCGCCTCACGCTCCTTCGCGCCCAGGACCTACCCGTCGGGTATGGCGGCCGGCGTCGGCGAGGCCGCGTATCTGGCAAAGCTGGAAGATGCGATCGTTCGCACTCGTGCCCGCCTGGGCGAGTGGACGGCGAAGGCGTCCGCGTACGGCCTGGCCAGGCACGATGCACCGTCGCGAATGGATCGCATCGAGCGGGACCTGGTACTCGCTCGACAGGAGGCGGCGATAGACAGCGAGGCCGCCCGCCGCAGTGAGCGCAGGAAGAAGATCCCGGAGGTGGTCAGTCCTGGCACACGTTCATCAAGAACCACGCACCGCACATCCGGGCCGGTGACTACCTCCGGACTTACGATCTGTTCTTTCGACCCATCTTCGCGTTCTTCATCCTGGAGATCGGCTCACTACGCATCATCAGGGGATCGGACAGCGTGTGCCGGCGGGGTCGAAGAAGTCGCAGCGAAACGCCAGACACGTCGTCGAGATCCCGGCAACTGGCGGACTTCACCACGCGTATCGCCTCGCAGCCTGGCGCGGACGAACGAATCGGCCCGCACGGGATGAATCGGCCAGCACGGTATGCGAAAAACTCGAAAGCCACGGCGCAAGCCTGACGAGGCCGTTCGCGGTAGCACAGCACGCATGAGTCATCCGACCGTCGGGATACCGCCTGTTGCGTTCGGCGACGCCCTGCGCGTTTGGCTCAAGGTAGCGGCGCTCAGCTTCGGCGGACCGGCGGGGCAGATCGCCGTCATGCACCGCATCCTCGTAGAAGAGAAGCGCTGGGTGAGCGAGCGTCGCTTCCTGCACGCGCTTAACTACTGCATGCTGTTGCCAGGCCCCGAGGCGCAGCAACTCGCGACCTACATCGGCTGGCTGCTACACCGCACCGCCGGCGGCCTGGTCGCCGGTGGGCTGTTCATCGCACCGGGCTTCGTGGCAATCCTCGCTCTGTCTGTCCTGTACGCCGCCTATCACGGCAGCGTGTTGATCGCGGCGCTATTCTTCGGCTTGAAGGCCGCCGTGCTCGCTGTCGTGGTGGAGGCCGTGATGCGTATCGGCCGTCGTGCCCTCACCGGACCGCACATGGTCGCGCGGGCGGCGGCCGCGTTCGTTGCGATCTTCTTTTTTGCCGTTCCATTTCCCCTCATCATCGTCTGCGCAGCGCTGGTCGGGCTGGCGGGTCAACGGCTGCGCCCCGACCTGTTCGTCGCGGTCAGCGCGCATGGCGGCGGCGCGGTGCCCGCGCAGACGGCGGCCCTCATTGCCGACGACATGGCCGTTCACACGGCGCCGAGCCTGGCGCGATCGCTGCGCGTAGTCACGGTGTGCCTGCTGCTGTGGGCGACGCCGGTGCTCGCGCTCGCCTGGTGGCTTGGCGAGTCGCACGTGCTCGTACGGGAGGCAAGCTTCTTCAGCAAGGCCGCCGTCGTGACGTTCGGGGGTGCGTATTCGGTGCTTGCCTACATCGCGCAGCAGGCGGTGGAGACCTACGGCTGGCTGCTGCCCGGCGAGATGCTCGACGGCCTCGGCATGGCCGAGACCACGCCCGGGCCGCTGATCATGGTCGTGCAGTTCGTGGGTTTCATGGGCGCCTATCGCAACCCGGCGCCGTTCGCGTCTCTAGCGGCCGGCGTGCTCGGCTCGCTGGTCACGGTGTGGGTCACATTCGTGCCGTGCTTCCTGTGGATCTTCCTCGGCGCGCCCTACATCGAGCGGCTTCGCGAGAGCCGGGCGCTGGGCGCGGCGCTGTCGGCGATCACCGCCGCCGTGGTTGGAGTGATCCTCAATCTTGCCGTGTGGTTCGGTTTGCACATCGCGTTCGGCAGCGTCGGCGAATTCCGCGCGCTGGGAATGCGGCTGCTGGTGCCCGACCTGGCGACCGTCGATCTCGCATCGGTCGCGATTACCACCGCAGCGTTCGTCGCGATGTTCAAGCTTCGCTGGGGCATGGTCCGGACGCTCGCCGTCTGCACTGCGGCCGGCGCCGTGTGGTTCCTGATGCGCGGCTTGCTCTGATGACCGGCAGCGGCTCACGGATCGGAAAAGCCTAGTTATGAAGTGCGTCCGTGAAGGGGGAACTTGCCGTTCCTCTTTCGGCTCCAGGTCCGCGGAGGTGTCTCACATCGAGCCTGAATGGAGACCTCGGGCGCAAGCGCCGCCAACCACTCGCCCCCCGGTCCCGCCCGTGGCATCCTTCGGAGCATGACGAACATAGCGAAGCTGGTGCTGGACGGGAGGGAAATGGACCTGCCGGTCACGGTCGGCAGCGAGGGGGAGGTCGGGATCGACATCTCGAAGCTCCGCTCCCAGACGGGGGCCATTACGCTCGATCCGTCCTTTGCGAACACGGGCGCGTGCGAGAGCGCCATCACCTTCATCGATGGCGAACAGGGAATCCTCCGCTACCGAGGCTACGACATCTCGGACCTCGCCGAGCACGCGAGCTTTCCCGAGGTCTGCTACCTACTGATCAACGGCCGCCTGCCGAAGCGGGCTGAGCGCGAGGACTTCCGCACCAGGCTCACGCGCCACTCGCTTGTGCACGAGGACATGAAGAAGTTCTTTGAGGGGTTTCCTGCCTCGGGGCATCCGATGGTCATTCTCTCGGCGATGATCGCCTCGCTCTCCGCATACTACCCGGAGGACGAGACGCCGGAGGAGATCGACCTCAACGTCATCCGCTTGCTGGCAAAGGCGAAGACGCTGGCTGCGTTTTCCTACAAGAAGTCGATCGGGCAGCCGTTCATCTATCCTCGCAACGACCACTCGTACCTCGAGAACTTCCTCCTCATGATGTTCGCGGTGCCCTCCGAGCCGTATCAGGTCGAGCCGGTAATGCGGAGCGCGCTCAACAAGCTCCTGATCCTCCACGCCGACCACGAGCAGAACTGCAGCACGACCACCGTTCGCACGGTCGGAAGCGGAGGCGCGAACCTCTTCGCGTCGATCTCCGCGGGAGCTTCCGCGCTCTGGGGGCCGCTACACGGCGGGGCGAACCAGGCCGTGATCGAGATGCTTCAGCAGATTCACGACGACGGCGCGAACTACGGGAAGTACGTCGACCTCACCAAGTCGAAGGACGCGAACTTCAAGCTGATGGGCTTCGGGCACCGCGTCTACAAGAACTTCGATCCTCGTGCGCGCATTCTGAAGGAAGTAGCCGACGAGGTGCTCTCGAAGCTCGGCGTGGACGACCCCCTTCTCGACATCGCCAAGCGGCTCGAGGAGGTGGCGCTCGCAGACGACTACTTCATCGAGCGCAAGCTCTACCCGAACGTCGATTTCTACAGTGGCATCCTCTATCGCGCGATGGGCATCCCGACGAACATGTTCACGGTGATGTTCGCACTCGGGCGCCTGCCGGGCTGGATCGCGCACTGGCTGGAGCAGAGGAACGCGCCGGGCGCGCGCATCATCCGCCCGCGGCAGATCTACACGGGCGCGACCGTGCGTGCGTGGGTGCCGCTGGACGAGCGTTGAGCCGGCGAGCATCACGCCACAAGTCGACGGAAGAACACTCTATCGGTCGCTCGGCGATACTCACGCATGGGCGTTTGCACACCCTATCCATCCACCTCGGCGTCGCTCATGCGAAACGCGAGCGTGCCAGCTCGACCGCTTCACGCAACGCCATCCGTCCGCCGCGTTCATGGCACCGAGCGGCAGCCTCGTCGCCGAGGCGACTCTTCAATACTCGCCGGTAGTGCTGGTACAACGCGTAATGCCCCGGCGTACGCCATGGCAGATCGCCGGTGGCGCGAGCCGATGACAAGACCGTCGCTGCCTGTTTGTCATCGCCGCATCGCGCGAGCACGATCGCCATCAACGTAACGATGTACTGCGAGATGACCGGAGCGCGCGTACGCTCGGCATTCTCGAATAGTGCGATCAGCTCCGGCAACGCCTCCATCGGCCGCTCGGTCCCGGTCCGTGCGAGCGGTGGACCGAGCGTGGCGTAGAACCCGACGAATGCGTCGAGGTGGTCGTAACGCCCGCCCGCCTCCGTTTGCTTCTCGGCTGCGCGAACAGCCTCGTCGTGCCGGCCGCTCAAGTGGCAAGCGACGACGAGTTCGCCGAGGCAGACGTGATCCCAGACTCCAGGCACCTGTCGATCAAAGGCCGAGGTCCACTCCGCCCCGATCGCGCAGCACCTGTCGTAGTTTCCTTCGGTGAGCCATTGCGCGAATTCCAGGAACGAAGCGGCGCGGCGGCCCATGTCGGAGTCGATGCGGTCTGCGATCTCGGCAACGCCCGCTACGATTCGTCGCGCTTCGGCTTGCGCGGAATACACGAGACAGAAGCTGGACAAGGCCAAGGCGCCGTAGGCTTCGGCACTCTTCGTTTCGACCAGGCCACCACCTTCGGCCGCAGCGACGGCAGCATCCGCCAAGGCCGGCATTGCGCGGAAATCTCCGCGCTGCATCGTCACCCAGCCCTTGGTCGTCAGGCAGCGTGCGCGCAGTACGAGGTCGTGTTCGGGGGCGGCTAGCGCAGCATCGAGCCAGCGCAGGCCTTCGTCCTGCGCGCCCAACATTATCCACAACACGTCGACAGCTACGGCGATGCGCGCGGTCAAGTCGCTCCGCCCGCCTTCTTCGCACCAGGCCAGCGCCACGCGAAAATTGTCGCGCTCCGCGAGCAGCACGCGGAGATCCGAAAGCCGCCGAGCCATCATGCATGTCAACCGTTCGCTGTCGGTCCGTTCGGCCAGTTCCAGAAACCAATCCCGATGCCGGTCGCGCAGCGCCTCGGCTTCGCCGCGGTCGAACAAGCGTTCTTCCGCGTAGATGCGAATGGTTTCCAGCAGGCGGTATCGTGTCGTGGACTGGTGCGTGTCGGCGAGCAGCAGCGACTTCGCTACCAACGAGGCGAGCAATGACAGCGAGTCTTTTGCGTCGATACCGTCACCGCCGCAAATGCCCGCGACGGCGTCCATCGAAAAGTCGCCGGCAAACACGCCGAGTCGAGCAAGCAGAACGCGCTCGCGTTCGCTCAGCAGATCGTAGCTCCAGTCGACTGTTGCTTGCAGGGTCGACTGGCGTTGTACGCGGCGGCGTCCTCCCGACAGCAGTCGAAATCGATCACCCAGTCGCGCCGCTACTTCCTCCGGTGTCGAATGCGCGATCTGCGCGGCCGCAAGCTCGATGGCGAGAGGGATGCCGTCGAGCCGCTTGCAGATCTCGACCACCGCAGCCTCGTGATGGCCGAGCAGGTCGATGTCGGAGCGTGCAGCCGAGACGCGTTCGGTGAGCAATCGGACGGCTTCTGACGAAGAGGAAGGGGCGTCGTCTCTGGGCAGCTCCAGCGAGGGTACCGCGACCGTGCATTCCCCGTCGACGGCGAGTCCCTCGCGGCTGGTCGCGAGTATTTTGACGTCCCCACATTCGGCGAGGATACGGTCGGCCAGGTAGGCGCAGCCGTCGATCAGGTGCTCGCAGTTGTCCAACACGATGAGCATCTCGCGGTCGGCCAGATAGACGATGAGCGCATTCTCGACGCGGCCGCCCCGTGAATCGTCAGCGTGCTGCGCGTCGGGAACACCTACGACTGCTGCGACCGTTGCCGCGATGAGCGTGGCATCTCCGAGCGGTGCGAGGTCGACGAACGCAGCTCCGTCGCGCAGGTGTGCGCCTGCCTGCCGTCCCGCCTCGACGCCGAGCCGGGTTTTGCCCGAACCGCCCACACCCGTCAGCGTGACCAGTGACGACGTCGCCAGCCGTTCGGCGATCCGCGCCAGCAGCTTCTCACGCCCAACGATCGCCGTACGCGAGACCGGGAAAGCTCGAAGCTCGCGGCCGACGGATCGCAACGGCGGAAATACGCTCTCGATTCCGGGCGCACGGATCTGGAACACGCGCTCGGGACGATCCAAGTCTCGCAGCAAGTGTTCACCCAGGTTGATCAACTCGACCGCGTCTGCCAGCCCCTCCCGGGCCAGTCCGGCCGCAGCAGAGGAGACCAGAATCTGACCGGCGTGTGCCGTCGCCATGAGTCGGGCAGCGCGGTTCAGCGTCGGGCCGAAGTAGTCGCCGTCGCGCCGCTCTGCGTCGCCGGTGTGTACACCCATGCGCACGCGGAGCGGCGCGGCGCCCCACTCTGCGCTACCGAACGCACGTTGGGCATCGACCGCGGCCGCGATGGCGTCGGTCGCGGTTGCGAAGACGGCGACCAAACCGTCTCCCGTGTGCTTGAGTACGTGGCCCGCGTGGGCCGCGATCGCCGCTCGGCTGATTTCGTCGTGGAGTGCGAGCGAGCGGCGCATGCCGTCGCTGTCGTCTTGCCAGTGACGCGTGCTACCTTCGATGTCGCTGAATAGAAAGCTGACGGTGCCGGCAGCGAACGAGCTCATGCAGCCTCTGGTGTTCCAACGGTCACCGGCCAAGGCGAGCTTCCTTGGGCCTGTACGGGGAACGGATATGAGAAGCGCTTCACCATTCGCAATGTTGAACCTGATCACCGCTTCCCGCTGCGTACGCCACGGCGCAAACGGCAGCCCTGGCGTTCAGGGAGCAGGGCCCTATGCCCCCCGCGAGGACCGACACGAGGATGGGAGATCCGCCACCAGCTTCGTTGCGAATTCAAGACTGCCGAGGATGTCGTCATTGACAAAGTTTCCCGCTACGCGTGCTCCAAACAGATCTCCGATCCCGCGATCGAACACGATCGCCGGCGGAATACGCGAGTCGAGACAACTGACCACCGCAGCAAATGGAAACTGGTCTTTGGAGGTCTGCTTGACCTGTGCGAGGTAGTCGCGCTCTGTCGATTTACCGCTGACAAAGCGTTCGTTACCCTGTTTGAGCATCTCCAGCGCCCTGGCTGGTGTAATAGCGGCCTGTGCCTCCCGGGTGAGCGCGGCGCCCGCGGTTTCGGCGAGGACGGTACCAGGTGTCACAAAGGCTGTCAGTGCGGAAGCCAGTGCTAATAAAATCAATCTCGCAGTAGTCGTTATCATGCTGATGCTCCTTCATGGCCTGAGGGGCGCTCTTATCCGACGGCGGCTATCTGTCCAAACGACCTCACGGTGCATTCCGCGGCAAGACGCCCTACGGAGCGATGGGAGAGAGACTACTGTAGCCGTCTTTCCGAGTCTCCAAGGCGGGGCCTACTCATCACGGGTCTCGACAACAGGCTCGGGACGAACATGAGCCAGGAGCTGACCGACGCCTGGATCGCGGTGAATCGGGCGTGGATGAAAAGGCAGCGACGCGGCCGGAAACTAGCGTGCGTCACCCTGTACGCGCTCCTCGTCCCCCGTCACCACACTCCGCTCATACTCCACCGCCGCTTTCGCAACGCTCCCGCTCGACCCCGTCTGCAGCCACCGCCGAACACGTCCCGCATCGCCGAGCGGCGTGCGCGTGCCGAACGAGTTCAGGAACACCATCGCCACGGGTCTGCCCTCGATCTCGGCCACCATCACCAGGCAGCGACCGGCCTCGTTCAGGTAGCCCGTCTTGCTGAGTGCGACGTCCCAGCGGCTGCTCGCGGTGAGAGGATTGGTGTTGCCGTAGCCCAGCTCGTAGGCCGGGAGTCGAAACGTGGCAGTGTACTGGTAGGTGGTGGAGTAGTCGCGAATGGCCTGGTACTTGTACGCCGTGCCGATCATCTGCAAGAGATCGGCGGCCGACGAGCGATTCCCCAGTGACAGGCCGCTCGGATCGTCGAAACGGCTTCGCGTCATGCCCAGGGCCTTGGCCTTTGCGTTCATCGCGGCGACGAACGCGTCGACGCCTCCTTGGTAGTGGCTGGCCAGCACGTACGCGGCCAGGTTCTCGGACGCCATCAACATCAGGTGTAGCAACTCCCCACGCGTCGCCTCCGAGCCGGGGCGAAGCCGCGAGTAGCCGTTCTTGCCGTGGGTGTCCTCGCGGTCGACGATGGAAATCCACTCGTCGAGCGCTTGCCCGGCGTCGAGCGCCACCATTGCCGTCATCAGCTTGGTGATCGATGCGATCGGAACGGCGACGTCGTCGCGCTTGGTGTAGAGGACCTCACCCGTGCTCAGGTCGCCGACCGCTGCGTGCACCGACGCGAGCTCGATCCCGTCCATCGCGCGGGTGACCGTCACCGGGTCGAGGCAGGCGATGACCGCGATTGCGCAGAGCAGAGACCGCACCCGCACACTGCCCAATCTGCTGCCGGTTTTGCTTGCCGTGACCAACCTCACCTAGGGCAAAAGTATACGGTCTACAGTCGGGGCGGTCACGCCGAGCGCCGTCGCCGTCACTCGAGCGGCCTTGGCGCCGAGGGGCCTCGTCAGCTACAGCGTGAGCGGCAGCTCCAGATACTCCCGATAGACGAAGTCCCGATGCTCGATCAGCGCCGGCTGCAGTGCCTTTTCCTCCTGGG
>SPBQ01000155.1 GCA_004525875.1 Myxococcales bacterium | reverse complement strand
GTAGAACTGGGGCTCGATGGCCCCGACAGAAACGTACTTGCCCTCCGAGGTCTCGTACGTGTCGTAGAACGGTGCGCCGGTGTCCAGCATGTTGGTCCCGCGCTCGTCCGACCAGATGCCGGCGGCGCGGAAACCGCAGAGGAAGGTCGCCAGGTTGGCCGCACCGTCGACCATCGCCGAGTCGATCACTTGCCCCTTGCCCGAGCGTGTCCTCTCGAACAGGGCGAGCACAATGCCGAGCGCGCAGAGCATACCGCCGCCGGCGAAGTCGCCGACGAGATTCACGGGGGGCAGCGGCTTCTCGCCCTTGCGGCCGAACAGACTGAGGGCGCCGGAGAGGGCGATGTAGTTGATGTCGTGCCCCGCCATCGGTGCGTACTCGCCGTCCTGGCCCCAGCCGGTAAGCCGCGCGTAGACGAGGCCCGGATTGCGTGCCAGAGCCACCTTGGGACCCGTCCCCAGCCGCTCCATCACCCCCGGACGGAACGGCTCGACGAGGACGTCGGCCCGTTCGAGCAGGCTCAGCAGTACCTCGACGCCGCGTGGGTCCTTCATGTTGACGGCGACGGAGCGCTTGCCGCGCGCGAGATAGTCACGGGTCGGATCGGGCCGCCCGGGCGCGGACTGCGGCCGGTCGACACGGACGACGTCGGCGCCGAAATCCGCGAGGATCATGCCCGCGTATGGGACGGGGGCCAGCCCCGCCATCTCGATCACTCGTACGCCGCTCAAGGGTCCCATGATACTTGCTCCGGTAGTCCGAATACTGGGTGGCGCGAGTCGAAGCACCTGCGGGGACCCGTCAAAGTGCGCCCGACCCCCCCCGAGCGGGTGGAGCCCAGACGCACGGCGCAGCCGGGGAGGTTCCGCGTTGACAGGCCATTTAAAGGGGGCACATAGTTGCTTCAACCGGCTCTCCGCGCCGCCCATCGTCTGGCTGGGCTAAACGAACAGATGGATTCGAAGTTGAAGAAGCTCATCACGATTGCTTTCTCCACGCTGGTCCTCGCGCTTCAGATGGGCCTCATCCCCCCGCCTGAGGCCCAAGCCCAGGAGGAGGAGATGAGCTCCGAGGAGCTCAAGTGCAGGAGAGCGCTGGCCCGGTCGTCCACCCAATACTTCAACCAGACCATGGCGGCGCGGCAGGCGTGCGAGCAGCGTCGCCTCAGCGGGCGCATCTCGAGTGACACCGACTGTCGTGCGCTCGCTACCGAGATTGACTGCACCAGCGACGCGGACTGTCCGGTCGCTGCCGAGGCCGGCGTCTTTTGCGATACCGAGTCCCGCACGTGCAAGCCGGTGCTGAATGACCCTCAGACGGTCACCGCGCTCGAGCGAGCCGGAACGCGACTGAACTCCGGCCTCGTGGCCGGCTGCGACACCGGCGGCGGTGTTGATCTGACGCAGCTCGGATTTCCGGGAATCTGCGGATCGCCGGATGATGGAGAGCCGTTTGACATAAACGACCTGCGTCAGTGCATCGCGAGCACCACGTTCGGCGTCGTGGACGCGCTCCTCGACATCAACTTCCCGACACTCGATGGTTTGTTCACGAAGGGCCAGACCCGCTGCGCAAAGATCGTCAACGACCGCTCGCGAAGACTCGCGCGGAAGGAGACGAGGTCCCGCCAGGAGTGCTTGCTCAAGCAGGAGGGCGGGCGACTGGGCGCACTCACGCCGGTCGATTGCCGTGAGTCCGTGCCTCCTTATGGAAGCGGAACGGGCGATCGCAACACGGACAAGGCGATCGTCTCCAGTTACAGATCCTTGCTGAGTGATATTCCTCCGCGTTGCGCGACCGCGAACGTGCGTGCGCTGTACGCTGACAACGGTTGTATCGACAGCACTGCCGGCAGCTTCAACGTGTTCGACCTGCAGGTGTGCGTCTTCGATTCGAGCCGCGCTGCCCATCGACCTCTGCTCGAGCTCTCGTTCCCGAGCCCGCCGGAGTGCGGCAACGGCACGGTCGAGGGTGGGGAGGCGTGCGACAACGGCTCGGCAAACTCGATCAACGGCCCCTGCCTGCCTGATTGCACGCTCGCGGCCTGCCCCGATGGCAATCTCTGCAACGCCGGCGGCTGCACGACCGGTCCGGGCGGCGGCGTCGAGCAGTGCGATGACGGCAATCAGAACCCGAACGACGTCTGTCCGAACGCTTGCAGCAGCGCGTTCTGCGGCGACTCGTTCGTGTGCAATGTGGCCGGCTGCACCAGCGGCCCCGGCGGCGGCGTCGAGCAGTGCGACGCGGGTGCCACCCAGGACACAGGTCGGTGTTTGACAACCTGCGCCAACGCGACGTGCGGCGACGGAGAGGTCTGCACCGAGCTGCAGTGCACGACCGGACCGGACGGTGGTGCTGAGGCCTGTGACGACGCCGGCGAGTCCGTCAACTGCAACTCGGATTGCTCGCCATCCCTTTGCGGCGACGCAAAGCTCAACGTGACCGACGGCGAGGAGTGCGACGACGGCTTCATTCTCATGGACATCCCGAACGCGTGCCGTCGGGACTGCACGCTGCCGGTTTGTGGTGACATGATCGTCGATGACGCCGAGCCCTTCGGCGAAGAGTGCGACCCGCCCGACGGAAGCACCTGCAGCGAGACATGCACGATCGTCGCGCCTCCCACGTGCGGTGACGGGACGATCAACGGTCCGTGCACCGGCGACAGTAGTATCACATGCACCAGCAACGCCGAGTGCCAGAGCGCCGGTGCCGGCACCTGCGATCTCGAGGAGTGCGACGACGGTGCGGGCAACTCCGATACGACACCGAACGCGTGTCGCGCCAACTGCATGCTGCCGGTCTGCGGCGACGGCGTGATCGACGACCAGTCCGGCGAGGCCTGTGACAACGGCGCGGCCAACGCCGCTAACGCGCCCTGCGTGTCCACGTGCCAGCGCGCCGTGTGCGGCGACGGCAACACGTGCACCGTGGCGGGCTGCAATACCGGGCCCGCCGGCGGTCTCGAGCAGTGCGACGACGGCTCGGGCAACTCCGACACGACGCCGAACGCTTGCCGTGCCGACTGCGCGAACCCGGGCTGCGGCGACAGTGTGATCGACAGCGGCGAGCAGTGCGACGACGGCTCCGCCAACTCGGACACGGCGCCCGATGCTTGCCGCACATCGTGTGATCGAGCGTTCTGCGGCGACAGCGTGACGGACAGCGGCGAGGAGTGTGACAACGGCGGCGCCAACAGCGACTCCGCGGCCTGTCTCAGCAGCTGCGTCGATGCGGTCTGCGGTGACGGCGTGCAATGTTCGGCCGGGGACTGCTCGAGCGGTCCGGGCGGAGGTGCCGAGGCGTGCGACGATGGCAGCGCCAACAGCACCAGCAGCCGCTGCATGGCCAACTGTGCGGCCGCGACCTGCGGCGACGGGATCATCTGTTCCGATTCCGGCTGCACGACTGGCCCCGGAGCTGGTCCCGAGGAGTGTGATGAAGGCTCCGGCAACGGCATCGCCTGTACGAGCCAGTGTGGCTGCGCCGAGGGGGCGACCGTCACCGGTTGTCTCGAGCTGCAGTGTCCGATCAAGGGCGAGCTCGTCATCTTCGCTGGTGTAACGAACGATTCGTGCACCACCGACGACGACTGTCCGGTGCCTCCCGAAGCAGGCGGTTTCTGCGACACGGGGCTGGGCATGTGCCGTACGACGACCGATCTCGACACCGGCTGGAAGGGCGTCGCGCATGATTCCGACATCACCGACCGGATCACGGCTGTCGGATCCCTGAGCTGCCCCGGTCCATTCGATCCCACTTCGGCTGAGCCCTGCGGCGAGTGCGAGGTGACCGGCATCCTACCGGAGCCCCGCAACTGTCGTTGTAGCAACAACATCCGAACGATCTGCGACAACACGTTCGAGCTCGATCCGGACGACTGCACGCTTGCCGGCGTGACCTGCAACGTCGACAACGACTGCAAGCGCTGCAGCGAGAGCCTCGAGATTTCCTGCCTGCAGGACCTCGACTGCCCGCAGGGAGAGGCCTGTCAGGCGGGTCTGTCCACTCCCAGCTGCATCAACAACCAGTGCGTTGGAACCTGCAACTGCTACTTCGGTCCCCCGCTGGCCTTGTCGGCAGCGAACGTGCCCGCCTGTGTCGTGAACCGCTTCGCCAATGACATCTCCGGAACCGCGAACGTCGACCTGGGAGCGGGTGAGATCACGGCGAATCTGCGCTCGACCGTCTATCTGGGCGAGCTGACGACGGTGCCGTGCCCGGTCTGCGGCGGAAGCTGCGACGCGCCGGCGGCCAGCGTCGGCAAGGGCTGCATCTTCGACTTCAATTGCGACGGTGGGCTCTGCAGCGAGAGCCTCGAGATTCCCTGTAGGCAGGACATCGACTGCCCGGACGGCGAGTCCTGTGAGGCGACCGCCAACGGCGTGTGCGGCAACTTCGACACCGCTGCCGGTGACGGCATCCGCGAGGGCACATGCGTTTTCGGCCTCACGTCGGACCGGCCGTGCGATGTCGACGCTACCAATGTGACGTTCCCGTTCCCCGGCGGCGGCGGCCACAGCCTCGACTGTCCGCCCTCGACCGGTAAGAACGTCTCCGGACAGGGCCTGGTGATCGATCTCGCGCAGACCACCGGATCGGTCCAGTTAGAGTCGGATGTTCCGTGCGGATTCACCATCTTCGGAAACCCGCCGTCCTGCCAGTGCGGGCTGTGCGGCGGGAACGGAGATCCGTGCAGTGGCGACGCAGACTGCGCGCCGGGAGTCGTCTGCACCAGGCGCTCTCAGGGCGATCCGTTACCGAACGACTGTGGGCAGAGCGCGTGCGTGGTCGACCCGGCGAGGGGAGGCAATAACGGCATTTGCGAGACCGGGAGCCTCCAGTTCTGTGACGGGGCCTTGAAGTCGAACGGCGAGCCGTTCGTCACCTGCCTCAGCGACGCGGATTGTGCGGCACAGGTCTGCGGTGAGGGGAGCTGCGGCACGTGCACGCTGCTGCGGCCCAAGCCCTGCTTCCTCGAGACGATCACGGCCGAAGGCCGGGCCGATCCCGAGTTCCCGACCGGTGCCACGATCTTCTGCATCGGACCGACGGCCAACCCCGGCATCAACTCCGCGGCCGGTCTGCCGGGTCCGGGACGTGTCGTGAACCAGGCGCGCTCAACGACGTTCTGCGCCAGCGACCCGAGCGTCCCGTACATCCCAGGCGTCGGTGGGTGCCCGATTCCCTAGGCGCTCGTTGGCAGACCGGTTGCTGTCAGCGAGTGTGGCAGCGATCTCGGGCCTTGGTCGTGGCCCGAATCCAGTCACCTGGCGCGGTCGGAGCTTTTTCGACGGGCCGCCACGTCACGAGGCGGGGGCTGTCGGGAAGGTCGCGGAGTGGTCGGGCAGCTACTTCGACGATTGCAGTAGCTGGAAGAACTCAGCATCGGGGTCGAGCACGAGCGTGGTCCGGTTGGCGATAGTCTTGCGATACGCCTCCAGGGTCCGCATGAACCGATAGAACTCGGGGTCGCGGTTGTAGGCCGCGGCAAAGATCGTCGTCGCGGCGGCCTCGGCCTGGCCGCGCAGCACCTGGGCCTCGCGCGCGGCCTCGGCCAGCAGTATCTGGCTCTCCTTCTCGGCCTGCGAGCGGATCCTGCGAGCCTCTTCCTCTCCCTCGGCCCGGAATTTCTTCGCCTGCCTCTCGCGCTCGGTGCGCATTCGGTTGAATACGTTCTGCTCGTTCTTGGCCGGCAGGTCAGCGCGCTTGATTCGAACGTCGACCACCTCGACGCCGTAGGCCTCCGCCTTGAGATTCGAATCGGAAGTCACTCGTTCCATCAGCGCGGCGCGGTCGCCCGAGACGACGTCGTTGAGCGAGCTGTGTCCGATGTTCTCGCGCAGGTTCGAGTAGATGATGTCGTCCAGGCGCGACTGCGCGCCATTGATCGTAGTGACGGACTGGTAGAACTTCAGCGGATCGACGATCCGCCAGCGTGAGAAGTTGTCGACGACGAGTTGTTGCTTGTCCCGGGTGATGAGCTCACGGGGCGCCGCATCGTACTCCAGTAAACGCTTCTCGAAGTAGATCACGT
>SPBQ01000481.1 GCA_004525875.1 Myxococcales bacterium | reverse complement strand
GAATCTGTCGGCGCGAGGCGCGCATCGCCGTTGGCGCCCGCTCGGCCGTGCTGGCGCCGCTGAGCGATCTCGGCCTCATCGTGGTCGATGAGGAGCACGACTCGGCCTTCAAGCAAGAGGCTGGAGTTCGCTACAACGGCCGTGACGTCGCCGTGATGCGGGCGCGGAGCGCGAGTTGCCCGGTGGTGCTGGGGTCGGCCACACCGTCGATCGAGACGCGCAAGGCCGCCGACGACGGACGTTACGGCCACGTCGTGCTGCCGAAACGCGTCACCGCCAGCCCGCTGCCCTCCGTCGAGGTCGTCGACCTGCGCGGCCACGACATCGTTGCTACCGGCGGTCTCTCGGATCATCTCGCCGATCTGATACTCCGCAACTTCGAGGACAGGGGGCAGACGCTACTGTTCCTCAACCGACGTGGTTTCGCCGCCTGCCTCCAGTGCTGGAGCTGCGGCTCCATCGTCGAGTGCGCGGATTGCAGCGTGGGCATGATGCTGCATCGAAACGAGGGACGCCTGCGCTGTCATCACTGCGACGCTTCACGGACGCTGCCGCCGCGCTGCCCTTCGTGCGAGACGGACGCTCTCAGCGGCCAGGGCCTCGGCACCCAGAAGCTCGAGGCGGCCGTGCGGACGTTGCTGCCAGAGGCGCGCGTCGAGCGCCTCGACCGCGATGCTGCCACACGCAAGGGCCGGACCGCAGACATTCTCAGGCGCTGGCGCGCCGGTGAAGCCGACGTTCTGATCGGTACTCAGATGATCGCGAAGGGTCATGACGCGCCCGGCGTGACCCTGGTGGGCGTGGTCCAGGCCGACCTCTCTCTCGGCGTCCCCGATTTCCGTGCCGCCGAGCGCACGTTCCAACTGCTCGCCCAGGTTGCAGGACGTGCGGGGCGCGGCGAGCGCCGCGGCCGCGTCGTCTTCCAGACCTATCGTCCAGACCACTTCGCCGTGGCCGCGGCCGCGCACCACGACTACGAGTCGTTCGCAGCCACCGAGATGGTCGAGCGCTGCGAGCTCGGCTACCCCCCGTACTCGCGGATGGCGCTGCTACGGTTCGAGGGTGAGAACCAGTCAGCGGTGGCCGACGTCGCCGCGCGCGCGTCCGACGCGCTCGTCCGCCTGGCCGGCGAGCTGCGCCGCGGTGCCGAACCGGTCTCGCTCACGGTACGCGGGCCGGCGCCGGCGACGATCGAGCGCATCAAGGGGCGCTATCGCTATCAGGTGCAGCTGCGCAGCGAGAGCGGCAACGTGGTGCGCTACGCGGCCTCCGAGTGTCGCCGCCTGCTGATCGAAGGAGCGCGCAGAGCGCGGGTGCGCCTGATCGTCGACATCGATCCCGTCGACATGCTCTGAAGGCCCGCCCCATCACACCCGCGACGGCTCGCCGCCCGGCCTCCAAGGGGTTAAGGCGAAAGACCCGGCTCGGCCGGGGACTACCTTGCGCTGCGGGTAGATTTCGCGTTCACTTACGCGGTGTCCATCCTCGAGGTTCGCAAGTTCCCGGACCCGATCCTGTCCGAGCACGCCACGGAAGTCCGCAAGATCGACGGTCGCATCGCGGGCCTTCTCAACAGCATGGTCGACACGATGTACGTCGCCCGGGGGATCGGTCTGGCCGCGCCACAGGTCGGAGTTCTCGAGCGCGCGCTCGTCGTGGACACCGATCCCGACAATCGAGGTCGCAAGCTCATCAAGATCATCAATCCGGTCATCGTCGAGGCTTCCGGCGAGATCTCTTACGAGGAAGGGTGTCTGAGCATCGTCAACTTCACGGCCGAGGTGGAGCGTGCGCAGCGCGTTCTCGTGCGCGGCTGGAGCGTCGATCAGAAGGAGATCGAGATCGAGGCGGAGAACCTCGAGGCCGTGTGTCTACAGCACGAGATCGACCATCTCGAGGGCAAGCTCCTCACCGACCACATCTCCAGGCTAAAGCGCGAGATGTACCGCAAGCGTCTCAAGCGCGGCTTCAAGGCCAACGGGGCGCCCGCAGGTGACGGCAGCCCCAGGATCTGAAGGCCACGCAGGCCCAGCGGACCGTCCACTGCGTCTCGTCTTCATGGGTACGCCGCCGTTCGCGGCCGTCTGCCTCGAAGCGTTGCTCGAGACTCGCCACACCGTCGAGGCCGTCGTCACACAGCCGGACCGACCGGCCGGGCGTGGCAGGGGGATCCACCGTTCGGCCGTCGCGGAGCTGGCCGACTCCCATGGTCTCGAGACCCTGCAACCGGAACGCGCGGGCGAGCCGGATTTCCTCGAGCGCCTGGCGGTGCTCGCACCCGATCTGGCGGTGGTAGTCGCCTACGGACGCATCCTGCCCGCTCGCGCCATCGAAATCCCCGCGCTCGGCTGCATCAACGCGCACGCCTCGCTACTGCCGCTGCTGCGCGGTGCCGCGCCGATCCAGCACGCGATCCTTGAGGGACACGAGCGCACCGGCGTGACAATCATCCGCATCAACGAACGGATGGATGCCGGTGACATGCTGATCGCTCGCGAGATCGCAATCCACTCCGACGACGACTGCGGCTCGCTGACGCGACGTCTCGCAGTGATCTCGGCCGAGTTGCTGGTAGCTGCCGCCGCCGACATCGCCGCCGGCCGGGACGCGGCCAGAGGCCAGGACGAATCGAAGGCAACTTACGCGCCCCCGATCACCAAGGAGCACGCCTGGATCGAGTGGAGCGAGGACGCGGCGCGCTGCGAACGGCGCGTGCGAGCGGTGCGGCCGCGGCCGGGCG
>SPBQ01000025.1 GCA_004525875.1 Myxococcales bacterium | reverse complement strand
GTACGGGATCCGCCCCTCCAGCAACGAGATCGACATCCAGTCCCAGGTGGCTGCATCCAGGCCGACGAACCGGTTGAACGGATCGAACCTGAGATAGAAGGCGACCGCCGCGATCCAGATTGCGGCCGCGATGGCGGCGTCGGAACGCGTCTCGGTCATTCGCTGGTGCCGGGAGGCAGGGGCGGCACCTTGAACACGGTCACGGCGGGCCCTCGCACGGTCGGCCCCGGAACGAAACTCGCTGCCTTGGGCCAGAGGAAGAGGCGTCCGTAGCGCTCGGCCTCAAAGCTGCCTGGCCCGTGGAAGCGGCCGTGAATTGCGCTCGACGCGACGACATAGTCCACGCCGTTGGTGCGGTACCAGACGGGGTCGCGGACCGCGAGCGACCAGACGTACAGAACGTCGAAGCGATCGGGATCGGGTCTCGGCGTGTACTCTTCGCGGATGATCTTTGAGCCAGCCGGCAACGTCGCAGCGATCCACGCTGCGGCCTGGGATCGCGTATCGTCGCCGGCGAGCATCGCCGTGCGCCGCATCGCGAGCGCGGCCGGCGCCGCGAGCGCGACGATCAGGAGCCCCGTGCAGACGCTGCGGACACTGGTGAGCCCACGCAGAGTGTCGCTTTCGCGTGCCGGCAGGCGTGAGAGCAGCGCCGTGAGCCCGTGCGCGGACGCCACCGCGGCCAGCACGACGGCCGGGATCAGATTGCGCTCGAACCGAACGCGTACCGGTCCCAGCCAGCCGAAACATGCAATGGCGGTTGCCGCAATCACGAGCGCGATCGCGGGGCCACCGTCACGGCCCGCGCAGGAACGCTGCGGCCGGATCGTGTCAACGAGCACGCCGGCGAGCCCCAGGACGAGCAGCCCCAGGCCGGTGCTCCCCAGACCCTCCTGGCGCAGTCGCATGAGGTACCACCCCCAGTTACCGTTGCCTTCTGCGCCGAGATGTCCGCGGCGGTAGTGACCGCGCACGATGGTGAGATCGTTCGTGAACTTCGACCAGTCGAGCAAGGCGAACGGGCATGCCGCGATGAACGCGACCAGCGCGCGGGGGACGACCGCCGCCGCGCGGACCAGGCTGCCTCCGGCGGGCGCGTTCACGCCGAGGATCGGCACGAGTGCGAACCCGGCTGTGTATTTGGTGGCGATCGCCAGCCCGAGTGCCGCGCCCGAGGCCGCGCCGGCCGCGGCACCCGCTCCCGGCCGGGCGCCGAGTACGAAGGCGAACGTCAGAATCGTCGTCATGGGGACGTCGGTCGTGAGGAAGTGCGAATGCTCGGCGTGCAGTGCGAGCGACGCGACCAGCACGCCGGCGAGCAGCGCTGCTTCACGGCCGCCGGTGCGGTAGGCGAGCCACGCCGCGCCGAGGATCCCGAGCACGCCGAGGATCGACACCAACCGTCTCGAATCGCGCAGGGCGGGCCACGTCCAAGTTCCCAGGTCGGCCGGGCCGTAGGCCGGCGAGTCGGGCAGTTCGAGCGGCATGTCGCCCGCGGTCGAGTGCAGCCACACGATGCCCGTCGTCGCGTAGATCAGCGCGGATGGGTAGTTGAAGAATCGCGGGTTTGGATCTCCGGTCTCGACGATGCGGAGCGCGGGCGCGAGCACGAAGCGTTCGTCGAAATGATAGCCGTCCGGTTCTCCCCAATCCGTGCCGACCATGCGCACGGCTGCACCGGCCGCGAGCACCGCGATCAGGCCGATCGCGAACGTGCGTCGGGTCACGGGCGGCCGCCGCGGTCGTCGAGGTTGCGCGGACCCGGCCGGGCAAGGAGCGGGTCCGCGGTTGCATTGTGTGGCGACTGCGGCACGACGGCTCACAATGCCCGACCGCGGGGTCCTGGCCAAGCCGGACGGGGGGTCGCGACGGCGACGGGTCGGGTGGAGATCACCGGCGTTGCCGCGGTCGCGCGCACCGCACACAATGACCGCGTGTCGTTCATCGTCGGACTGACCGGAGGAATTGGATCCGGCAAGTCGACGGTCGCGCAGATGCTGGGCGACCGCGGCGCGGTCGTCATCGACGCGGATCGTGTGGCACACGAGGTCTACGCGCCGGGCACCGAAGGGCACGACCTACTCGTGGAGCGCTTTGGAGCGAAGATCGTGGCCGAGGACGGCTCGATCGACCGAGCGCTTCTCGGTGCGCGTGTGTTCGGCGACGAGGCCGCGCTCGCCGAACTGAATCGCATGATCCATCCGCTCGTCCGCAAGGAGATCGCCGGCCGGTTGCTCGAGGCGACGACATCCGACCCCGGAGCGATCGTCGTGATCGAGGCGGCGCTGATGACCGAGATCGGCTGGGCCGGCGAGCAGGGGACGATGTGGGCCGTCATCGCGGAGCCCGCCACGGTCACGCAGCGACTGGTAGAGCAACGCGGTATGGACCCCGGCGACGTGCGTTTGCGGCTCGCTGCCCAGGCCACCAATGAGGAGCGACGTCGGATCGCCTCGACGGTGATCGAGAACGACGGCGGCATAGAAGATCTCGAGGTGCAGGTGGACCGCGCCTGGCGGGGGCTGCTGGAGTCCCTCGCGTCCTGAATGACGGTCGTCGATGCTATCGAGGCCGCAGCGCGCAGTCACGGCGCGCGGACGGCGCTGGTCGACCTGGCGCAAGAGTACGAACCCGACGTCGGCGGTACCCCTGCCAGCACGCACGGGCCGGCCCACGACCGACGACGGACGAGCTACGCGGAGCTGCATGATCGCGTCTTGCGAGCGTGTACAGCGTTGGAGGATATGGGGATGTCGGCGGGTGATCGCTTGGCGGTCTTGCTCGACAACTCCATCGATCTGGTCGTCACCGAGTGGGCGTGCCTGCTCGGTGGCTATCTGTGGGTAGCGCTCAACGTGCGCTCGTCGACCGCCGAGCAGGCCGCGATGCTGGCCGACAGCACACCTGCCGTACTCATCGCCGCCGAGCGCTATGCCGAGCTCGCCGGCACGCTCGCCGCCGCCAGCCGATGTCGGGTTCTTGTGGCGGACCGGTCCGAAGAGGGATGGGATGCTATTGTGTCCTCCTCTCCCGCACGCGGACCGCGCCGGATCTCTGGTGAACACGACCCCGTACGTATCCGTTACACCTCTGGTACGGCCGGGAGACCGAAGGGCGCGGTTCTGACTCGCGGCTGCTACGACGCCTCGCTCGAGATCGTGTCACGCGTGATCGCGCCCATCGAGACTGAAGACGTTCTCTTGCAGGTAGCGCCGATGACGCATGCGAGCGGCGCGATGCTTCTGCCCCACGCCGTCGTCGGAGCTCGCGCGCTGCTGATGTCGCGCTTCGATGCGACGCAGTTCCCGGCGATAGTGGAGCGTCACGGAGTGACGGCGGTCTTCCTGGTGCCCACAATGGTCGTACGCGTCGTCGAGCTGCTCGACGACGCGTCGGCTCAGACGGTGAGCCGCACGCTGCGAACGATCGTCTACGGGGGAGCGTCGATGCCGGTCGACAGGCTCGTCCGGGGTCTCGAGCTCCTCGGCCCGGTGTTCGTGCAGCTCTACGGACTGACCGAGTCGACGTGGCCGGTCACGTCGCTGTCGCGCCAAGCCCATTGCCAGCGTGCCGGCGAGACAGACTCCGCCTGGTGTGCTCGGCTCGCTTCGTGTGGCCGTCCCACGTCGATCGGCGAGCTTCGTATCATGGCCCCGGACGGTCGCGAAGCGTCCGTGGGACAGAGTGGCGAGATCCTCGTACGCGGCCGCAACACGATGAAGGGGTACTGGACGAGCGATGCGGCGTGGGCGCCCGATGAGCTCAAGGGGCTCGACTCCGAGGGCTGGATGCACACCGGCGACGTCGGGCGGCGCGACGTCGAGGGCAACGTCACTATCGTTGATCGGCTTCACGACATGATCGTGAGCGGAGGCTTCAACGTCTACCCGCGAGAGATCGAGGACGTGCTGTCGACCCATCCGGCCGTGCTCGAGTCGGCCGTGGTCGGAAGGCCGGATGCCGAGTGGGGAGAGACCGTTGAAGCGTTCGTCGTGTTGCGCGATGGAGCCGACGCGGATCCGCGCGAGCTCCTCGAGCATTGCGCGGGTGTCCTGGCCGGCTACAAGAAGCCACGCACGGTTGAGATCCTCGTGGCGCTCCCGAAGAACGCTTCGGGCAAGATCCTTCGCCGCGAGCTGCGCGAAAGTTTCGGCGTGGACTAACGCCCTGGTGCCGACCGCAGAGCGAGATCGATCAGCCGGGCGACGAGTTGCGGGAGATCGACACCGGCCTCGTTCCACAAGCGCGGATACATACTGATCGCGGTGAAGCCCGGGATCGTGTTGAACTCGTTGAAGAGCACGCGGCCGCTCGATCGCTCGACAAAGAAGTCAGCGCGCGCCATGCCCCGGCAGCCGATCAGCTGCCAGAACTCGCGGGCGATGGCCTGCATGGCATCGCGTTGCTCGGATGCGACCTCGGCACCCGCGACGAGCTCAGCGCTGTCGTTGACGTACTTACTCTCGAAGTCGTAGAAGCCGCTTCGGATGATGATCTCGCCGGCCGGTGAGAACTCCGGCGTCTCGTTGCCGAGCAGTGCCAGCTCGATCTCGCGGACGTCGACTGCGCGCTCGATGATGACGCGCGCGTCCCAGCGGCGTGCTTCATCGAGCGCCGCGCCCAGCTCCGCGCTCGTCTCCACGCGCGAGATGCCCACCGAGGAGCCTAGCGCTGCGGGCTTGACGAAACAGGGAAAGCCGAACGCAGCGTCGATCGCGGCCGCGAGCCCGTCCGCGTCGCGCTCGCCGGCCACGAGGAAATCGACCTGCGCGAGGCCGGCGCCGGCGCACAGGACCTTCGAAGCGATCTTGTCCATCGCCAGCGCGGAGGCACGACAGCCGGCGCCGACGAAGGGCACCCCGAGCATCTCGAGCTGCCCCTGCAACGTGCCGTCCTCGCCGCCGGGCCCGTGAAGGATGGGGAATACGACGTCGATCGGTCGGCCCTCCGAGGCGCGGAGCGGGCCCTGCAGGGGCATCGTTCTAACCTGGTCGCCGTCGCGTACGAGCGTCACGGGTCGTCCGAGGTCCTCACCGACCTCGACGAGCTCGCCGCGCGCGGCGGCCAGGAGGTCGCCGAAATCGCCCGTGCGCCAGCTTCCACCACGTGTGATGCCGAGCGGCATGACCGCGTGTCCGGCTTGCTCGAGGGCTTCGGTCACGGCGGCCGCCGATCTGAGAGAGATCGAGTGTTCCCCCGACGCGCCGCCCATGAGGACGGCCACGTGCCTACGATCGTTCGACATTTCGATCGGTGTAGCACCGGCCGGGGGGGATGGAAACGGGCTCGCGCCGAGGTGCGCGGCACGCGTCGCGCCGTGGCTGGATGTAGCCAGCCTTCATTTCAGGATTAGGCGATGCTTGATTTGCCACTGTCGATGGTCAAAATCTCAGGAAAAGTTCATGAATCATGAGCTCAACTTAATGAACTTTAATGGAAGGCTGAGACGAACACATGCACATAGAAACGCTGAAGATCTTCTGCGACGTTGTCGAGAACCAGAGCTTCTCCCTGGCCGCCTCGCAGAACTTCATCACGCAGTCGGCCGTCAGCCAGCAGATCCGGGGGCTCGAAGAGCGTTACGGCAAGAGGCTTCTGGAGCGTAAGCGAGGCAGCGTGCGGCCGACGACGGCGGGCGAGATCCTGCACCGCGGCAGCCGGGAAATGCTGCACGTCTACAACGAGATGGAGGCCCAGCTCCAGGGCCTCAGCAACGTGGTCACCGGCAGCATCCGAGTCGGCACGGTGCACAGCGTAGGCTTGTACGAGCTCTCCGACCCCTTGAAGTCGTACTTCGCCGATTTCCCGCACGTCAACGTCTACCTCGAGTACGATCGCGCCAGCCACGTATACGAGCAGGTCCTGCGTGGGAACGTCGATCTGGGTATCGTCGCCTACCCCAGTGCGCGGGCCCAGATCACGGTCCTGGACTTCCGCACCGATCGTCTGGTCGTCGTGTGCGCTCCGAGCCATCCGGTGGCGGATCAGGTGCAGATCCCCGTCACGTCGCTCGACGGCGAGAAGTTCGTCGGCTTCGAGAAGGGCATCCCGACCCGGCAGGCGCTCGACCGTCTGTTCTCCGAGCGCGAGATCACCGTCCAGTACGTGGCCGAGCTGGACAACATCGAGATGGTGAAGCGCCTGGTCGAGGTCGGTGCCGGCATCGCCGTGATCCCGGAGAAATCGTGCATTCACGAGGTGCAGGCCGGCACCCTGGTGAAGGTGGAGCTGAGCGACAAGGACCTCATCCGGCCGATCGGCATCATTCACCGGACGGGCAAGCATTTCAGCCCCGCGGTGGACAAGTTCATCGAGTACCTGCAGTCCGCGCCGGCCTCCGAGCGCGCCGCATCGAACCGCTGAACGCGGACCGAGGCTCGTCGAGCGGGCGAGCCGAGACATTACGTGGCGCCGCCGCCGGCTAGCCGGTGAGTTGGGGCGCGACGTGGGACGCGAACAGCTCGAGCGTGTCGCGTTCGCCGAGATCACCGAAGATGACGGCGAAGTCCGCGACTCCCGACGCGATCTTCGCGTTCAGCTCGTCGGCAACCTTGCTCGGCGTTCCGCACACGGCCATCGCGTCGATATCCTCGATGAATCCACCAACTCGATCCTCAGCGACTTCACGCTTGTTCCTGTAGTCAGCCTCGTCCTTGCCTAGAACGACGGCCACCTGCTCGCTCACCGTGATCTCGGCTGCATCGCGGCCGATCTCGCGACAGTGGTCATGCAATGTGGCAACGAGCGATGCGATCTCAGGTGCGGCTGGGATCGGGCAGTTCCATCGATTGGCGTGACGCGCCACCAGTCGCAGCATCACCTGTCGTCCGGCGCCGCCGATGGTGATGGGTAGCGGCGACTGAACCGGCTTCGGGAAGAACGGTGCGTTGCGAATGCGGTAGTGGTCGCCTTCGAAGCTGGTGCGCTTCTCGGAGAAAAGCCGCGTGAGGATCTCGAGCGACTCACCGAGTGCGTCGAGCCGCTCGCCCACCGGAGCGAAGTCGAAGCCGTAGGCGTCGAACTCCTCGTCCATCCAGCCGGCGCCCATACCCAGCTCGATGCGACCGTCGCTGATGTGATCCGCCGTAGCGGCGACCTTGGCGAGGATGCCCGGATTCCGGAACGCGTTACACGTGACCAGCACGCCGAGCCGCAGACGATCGGTCGCCTCGGCCAGTCCTGCGATGGTCGTCCATCCGTCCAGAAAATCGGCGTCGGGCCGGTCACGGGCCCAGAAGTGGTCGACCAGCCACAGTCCATCGTAGCCGCAGTCTTCGACCGCAATCGCGCGATTACGCAGCGTGCCGTAGTTCAGTCCCCCCTGCCCGACGAACACATACACCGCTGGCTCCATGCGCGGAAGCGTACACCCGGGTGCGCAGCAAAGCTCGCCGCACGTATTGCGGCTAGCCTTCTTGGGTGTGTATGGTGAAGCGCTGCGTCCGTGAGACCGATCCATGTCCAGAAGCTCGAGCGACAACGGCCGAGATGACCGGCCGTTCAACAACCCGTTCCGCGATCAGCTCGGCAAGCTGAAGCGCGGCGCGCGCCGCAGGGCATGCGTCGAAGCACCCGAGACCGCCGCGCGACTCGATGTGACGAACGTCACGCAACCGGACGACGACACGACGTTCCGGCAGGCCATGGGCGGAGTCGTCCCGCTCGAGGGCACCGGGCGAGTCACGGGTGGGTCGCTGGCTGCGCCGATTGTTGTGCACAGTGCAATCGCGGAGGATCCGACTGCCGACGAGCATTTTGATGTGCGTTTCTCGGATCGCTTCATACGCGGGCGCGCCGCAGGCGTGAGCCGTGAGACGATCGCAAAGCTGGAGCACGGAGAGTTCGCCGTGCGTTCACACGTTGACCTCCACGGTATGCCGCTCGACGATGCGAAAGTCGCTGTCGACCAGCTCATCTCGCGCTGCCAGCGACGCGGCGACCGCTGCGTTCTCGTGATCACCGGCAAGGGAAACAACTCTCCGCGTCAGTTCGGCGTGCTGCGCGAGCGGATTCCGGAATGGCTCGCGTGCGGACCGAGCTCACGCTGCATTCTCGGGTTCGTCACTGCGAGACCGTGCGATGGCGGGGAAGGGGCTCTCTATGTGTTGCTGCGCCGCCACGCGGCGCGCAAGAATCGTATCGATGTGGAGGCCGGCGGTGGTGCGTGACTGGTGGGGGAACACGAAGCTTCGCCGCCGCGGGTGCGCAGAGACCGGCCCGGGGTCCGGCTGAGGAGACTCGCCAACCCGGCACGCGGCCGTGCGGCGGTGGAGGTGGTGATCGTGATGGAAACGGAAAATCGCGCATGTCGTCTGGTCTATGTCGGGGAGGACGGCGACCTCTACCAGGCGGAGACGCCGAAGAGCACGAATGAGCCGCAACGACTGACCTGCGGATGGGAAGGCACCGGCGCCGGCGGTCGTCTCTACTACGTCTGGCCCTCGTACTCTCCCGACGGCACGCACGTCGCGTGCTTCGGCGTGCGCCCCGGCAACTCACCCGAGGCGGGGCTGTACGCGGTCGCACAGGACGGCGTCTCGATGATCGAGGTCTGGCGGATGACCGGAGCGGCACCGATCTGCGAGAGCTGGTCGTCCGATTCCACGCGCATCGCACTGCTGCTGCAAAGCGACGAGGGCCTCAGGCTGGAGCTCGTCGATATCGGTCGGCCCGGCCGGAGCATCGAAGTGGAGAACGGCTCGCCGCTGTTCTGGTCATGGTCGCCCAAGGACCGTTACATTGCGGTTCACGCCGGCGGGAGCCGGTCGGTCTGCGAGGAAGCGCGGCTGAGCATCTACAACACCGACGAGGGTTGCGAGGAGATCGCACGCCTGATGCCCGGCGAGTTCCGCACGCCGGCCTGGTCCCCCGACGGAAGCCGCATCGCATACGTCGACGCGAGCGACGAGGAGGAACACCTGGCGATTTACCGGCTCGACGACGGTGTCAGTGAGATCGTGCGGCCGGTCGAGGGCCACAGCGCGCTGCTGTGGTCTCCGGACGGGCGTTACCTGGCAGTGTCGGAAGCGCTCGGTGAGACACCCCACATGTTCACCGGTGTGAGCCTCGTCGACGTCCGTACCGGGCGCCGCGAGGTGGTCAACGATTCCAGCGTGGTCGGCTTTTTTTGGTCGCCCTGTTCCTCGCGCCTCGTGTCGATCTCCTTCAACGAGAAGGGGGGTATGGAGTGGTCGGTCTTCGACGTGCTCGGCAGCCGTCGTACGCTCGATGCACGCTTCTACCCGAGCCGCGAGCTCGTGTACTTCTGCTGGTTCTTCGATCAGTTCGCGACGTCGCACCCGCTGATCTCGCCCGACGGCGAGAGTCTCACGTTCGCGGGGCACGTCACTGACGAGGCCGGTAACATGGCGAGCGAGGACAGCAGCGTCTACGTGCTACCGCTCGCGGGCGATATGCCGGCCACGCGCGTAGCCGCCGGCCACTTTGCCTGCTGGGACGCGTGCGTGCGCTGAGCGCACACCTCCTCAGCCTCAGCCGGATTGTCTTCGGCGTGCTCGTCCTGCGCGAGCTCGTCGCGATGGATCGTGCCACGGGCTCCTGGATCGTGCTGCCGCTGGTGATCGCGGCTGCGGCCGCCGACTTCAGCGACGGCCGACTCGCGCGGCGGCTCGACGTGCAGAGCGATGCCGGCCGTCTGCTCGACAATCTGTGCGACGCGACATTCCTCGTCCTGGCGTTCAGCGGCTTCGCAGTCACGCACACCTGGAGCCGCCCCGTTCTCGGAAGCGCGATCCGCTACTGGGAGCACGCAAACTGGCTTCCGGTGATCGCGCTGGTGGTGTCGTTCGGCTCGTACATGGTGCGCTGGGGGCTCAGCGCCTGGCTCGGCCGGCATCCGCGTGCCTCGTCCCGCGGGCACTTCGCGGGCGTGGCGAACTACGTGCTCGCGGTGATCGGAGGCGTCGCCGTGCTGCCGTGGATGAATCTGTCTCCGTGGCTGCTGGAGCCGACCTTCGTCACGGTAGCGCTCCTCAACCTATCGGGAGCCGGAGAGAATATCGGCCTGACGGTCGAGATGCTGCTCGCGCGTCGTAGCTGAGTGCTCGCGGGTCAGCGCGACGCGCTCGCGCTCCGCTCGTGAACAGGCTACATCGACGCTATGAGGCGTGTATGCGGCGGCGCAGCCTTCCTTGCCAGATCCGTCGTCCTAATGGTCGCGACGGTGCTGGCCGTCTCCTGCACGTCGTCGGTGACCAAGTCCTACCAGATCGACACCGCCGCGATGGATTGTGATGCGGCCAATCGTCACGTTTACGATTCCCTCGTCAGCATGGGGCTGCGCGTGACGGGCTTCAAGGTCGCCCGCCCCGGTGTTCCCGGTTACGTCGAGGGCGAGCGCGAGGACTCGCGCGGCGGCATGAGCGGTAGGGTCACGATCCGGTGCGAGCCGGACGGCGTGCACATCGAGTCCCGGCAGGACGGGATCGCGAACGAGCAGGAGTTCGAGCGCGGAGTCCTCCTCGGCGTCACCGGTCGGGCGGATCTGGTTCGTGCGCGCGAAGGCGAGGATGCGGGCAAGTTCGTGCCGCGCTCGGGCGCCCACGAGACGGCGCCGGTCGGGTCGAACTCGTCGGCCCACGCGAGCGCTCCGCGCGAAGCGACGGATCGGGCGACCGGAGTAAGCGTCGTCCTCGAGCGGCTCACCGGCTTCACGACGGTACTCGATTTCGAGGCCGACCTGAGCGCGGCCGGAATTCTGCCGGTCAAGGTGACGATCACCAACGGTACCGGCCGTGCCTACGCGTTCGATCCGAGAGATGTCGTTCTGCGCCAGTCGGGCTCTCGCCGGCGCGCATATCCAATGACGTCCGACGAGGCGGTGGCCCTGCTTCACGATGCCAACCGGCGCACCATTACCGAAGGCAACGCCCAGCTCGATGGTGATGTCGGTCCGGTGTCGCCGACAGCGTCCAGCGACCTCGGTGACGTGCGCGCGGCCAGCCGCATCATCCCGGAGCGCACGCTGCGCAGCGTGCGCCTGGCGCCCGGCCGCAGCACGAGCGGATTTCTCTATTATCCCTCGGGTTCCTACGACCGCGCGCGCGTGACGATGATTGACGTCGCGACGGGCGAGACCGAGGGGTTCATCGTCGAATTCTGAGCGCGCGAGTCGTGGTCGGCATCGTTCAGCTGCCGGTCTGCGTCTGAAGATCGGTAACCAGCTGCTCGAGGCCGGCCAGTCCCTCGGGCGGCGCCGGCCCGCCGGCGCGGGCGTCGGCGAGCAGCGTCTCGTAGATGCGTAGCGCGACGCGGCGACTGCGTGCGGCGCCTTCGAGATCTCCGGCCTCCTGGCGCCGGGACGCTTCCTCGAGGAACACGATACCGAGTTTGCGCAGCGGGTCGCCACGATAGGCGCCGGAGGAGTCCTGCGCGAGCAGGGCCTCGAGCTCTGTCCCGGCACCGTCCATGTCACCGACGGTTCGGTAGGCGACGATGCGTAGCGATCGCACTTCCGGCAGCAGGTCGGTGGCCGCCGGGAAGCGCTGCTCGAATCCGTCGAGCCGTTCGAGCCGGTCCTCCATCGTGCCAACGCCGCTACGAGTGACGATGGCGGCGCCCATGAGCGTCGCCTTCGCTTCGAGCGGCGCGAGTGCACGTTCCTGTTCGAGGCCGTCGCCTGCGCGCAGTTCAGCCGCCTCGGCCCGGAACCCGTCGAGCGCCGCGACGGCGGCACGAACCAGATCCGGCGGCGCGGGCTGGTCGTCGGGCGCTGCCAGAACCTCTTCCACGCGGCACTGCGCCGACAGGAAGCCGGCCTTGATCTCGAAGGCGCGATTGCCGCCCACGTTGCCGAATGCGTCGGCGCAGGCCTCGAACTCCTCGCGTTCGCGGTGCCACTCACCGAGGCGGAACCATGCCTCGAACGCCTGCTCGTGCTCCGGAGCGATCGTGACGAAGGCCGACATCATTTCGAAGTACCGAAGACCCGCTGTTTCTCGATCGACGTCCGACGCGCGGAGATACAGGGACTCGGCGGCCTTGAACCGGAGGTAGGCGGCGCGGTCGCGCGTGCCGCTGTCCTTGGCCGCGACGTCGAGATACGCGCCGAGATCCACAAGGGCTTCGTCATATCGACCGTCCTGGAAACGGCAGAAGCCGCGGCCGAATAGAGACTCTTCCTTGAACTGGTCGGCTTCGAGGAGGCGGTCGTAGTGAACGACGGCGCGGTCGCAGCCGTCGCGGCGACGGAGCGAATC
>SPBQ01000438.1 GCA_004525875.1 Myxococcales bacterium | reverse complement strand
GCGACCGCGAGCAGCCCCTCGGCTCCGCACAGCACGCGCGGCCCGTCGGCCCCGAGCGAACGTTCGAGCTCGGCCGCGTTGCTGGCATCGGCGACCGAGACGATCTCCGGACGAAATCGCTCGATCTGGTTCTTGAGCGACTCGACCCTGCGTCCAGCGGCGAGGCCCACCACACGGAACCGGTCGTCAAAGCGACCGATGAGCTCCAGTGCGGTGGTGCCGATCGAACCGGTGGAACCGAGTATGGAGACGCGTCTGGGCTTGCCGGACGCCATCAGCATCGTCTATTCGTCGACAAGGCGCCTGTCAAAACGCTACCGCGCGCGCGCCGTCGGCTGAAGCTTTGACAAACGCCCAACTCAGCCGTAGCGTCGCCGCGAGCCGTCGTGAGGCCAAGCGGCCTCCGTTTCGGGAAAGAGGTGAAAATCCTCTACTGCCCCGCAACTGTGACGGGTACGAAAGCCGCACATCGCCACTGGGCGTGAGCCCGGGAAGGCGCGGCGAGTAGGATCAGCCCTCAGTCAGGATACCGAGGCGGCTCGCACTGTATCCCGGGCACGGCGTGGGCCGTGCAAGGAGGAACGTGACCGAGCTGCCCGAGCTGCCCGTAAGGGCCTCGGCTGCCTGCTTGCTGGTATCGCTGATCATGGTCCTCGCGCCTGTCGCCGCGCGTCTTGCGCGCGCGCAAGACGCCGGGACCGACGAGGCGAGACCCGTCGTGATCGTGAGCGGGGAGCGCGAGACCGAGTACGAATCGTCCCTCGACACGACCGGGTTCACGACCGTGATCCAGGCGGGTCGGGCATGGCGCGGCTACGAGACGGTCGGCGAGTTGCTCGACCGCAGCGTCGGTTTGCGCGTGACCCATTTTGGCGGAACCGAGGATTTCGCCACCGTGTCGGTACGGGGTTCGGGCCCGGCGCAGGTGAAGATCCTGCTCGACGGCGTGAGCCTGACGCGCGCGAGCGACGCCGTCGTCAATCTCGCGGACATTCCGCTCGACGCCGTCGAGCGCATCGAGATCTACCGCGGAGTTACGCCGGTACGCTTCGCCAGCAGTGGCGCATCGAGCGTCATCAACATCGTCACCAAGCAGATCGACGAGCCGACGCTCGAGAGCGCGGTGTCGGTCGGCTCGTTCACGACCACCAAGGGTACCGTCAGCGCGGGCACGCCGCTCGGCCCCGGGACGCTGTCCGGCGTGCTCACCGTTCGGCACACGGACGGCGACTTCGAATACTTGGACGACATCGGAACGCCCGAGAATCCCGACGACGACGCCCTCACCAAGCGCGCCAACAACGATTCCACGTCCGTCGATGTGCTGGGGCGCTACATCGCGAAGCTCCGCGCCTCGCGGCTGACGTTCACGAACGACGTTTTCTACAAGGATCGCGGCACACCCGGCAACGGCCAGTCGCAAGCGCGCGACGCGCGGTTCGAAGGGCTCCGCAACATCTTCTCGACGAACTGGCAGACGAACGACGACCGGTTCGGCGCCGCGCTCGACTTCACATATCTCGACGAGATCATCAGCGACCCGAAGGAAGCCGACTCCGAAGAAGGCAACACGTCGCTCAATCTCCCCTACGACGAGGCAGATAACACGACCTACGCTCTCGCTGTGCGCGGCCGCGGCGCACGCGCCGTTCGCTACGGCCAGTACCTCGAGACGAGCCTCTCCGGCGGGTTCGAGCAGTTCCTCGGCCACTACCCGGACAACGAGTTCCGGGACAACGACGAGTCGCGCTTGTCTCTGGCCGTCGCGGTCGGCGACGACCTCTACGTCGAGCGCTGCAACCTCACCGCGGCTTTTCAGCTGCGCCACGAGTCGCTCTGGAACAACTTCAGCGGAACGTTTGCCGGGACCGAAATCCCGCCCGAGCTCAGGCCGGACGACTACGACGGCTCGATCGACCCCCGCTTCGGTCTGCGCTGGGACCCGCACCCGGCGATCAGTTTCAAGGGGAACATTGGGACGTACTTCCGCCCACCGACGTTCCGCGAGCTGTTCGGCACCGAGGGCTTCACTGCGCCGAACCCCACGCTGAAGCCCGAGCAGGGCTTCAATCGCGACGTCGGCTTCGTCGCGCAGAGCACGCGGCTCGGCCCGCTCGCGCACCCGGTGCTCGAGGCGGCCTACTTCGACAACGAGATCGACGATCTCATCCTCCTCGTGACGACGGGCGCGAACATCCCGTCGGCCCGCAACTTCGACAAGGCACGAATCCGCGGCGTCGAGCTACGCGCGGCGTTCAATCTGACCGACGACCTGTTCGTCGAGGGCAACTACACGCACCAGGACGGTCGCAACGAGAGCCGGCTTGCGGATCCGGGCGGTAAGGACCTGCCCAATCTGCCGTCGGATGTCGCGTATGCGCGCGCCGTGTTCTCGCAACCGGCATGGAGCGTAAGCTACATCTTCAATTACCAGAGCGCGGTCTTCCTCGAGAGTACGGAGAACCTCCAGAAGCAGCAGCCGGGCTATAGCACGCACGATCTCGAGCTGCTGTTCACGCTGGGACGCGGCGGCTTCATGCTCAAGTTCCAGGCGCGCAATCTCGGCGACGCACAGTTCTTCGATCGCTGGCAGTTCCCGCAACCCGGTCGCGCGTTCTATGCGACGCTGAGCTACGCGAAGGCGGACGAACGTGAGAGCTGATCCTGCTCTTCGGGCCCCTCGCGCTCTTCGGGCCGCACACTCGGGCACGGCGGCGGCCGTCACCGCCGGCATGCTCTCCGTGCTGCTCGGAACGCCGTCGACAGCGGCCGCGCTGTGCGGCGACCTCACAGGCGACGGCCGATTGGCGGCGAGCGATGCACTCGCGTCGCTGAAGACCGTCGTCACCGGCGGCTATCACGCCGGCGGCGACCTAGACACCGGCTCGGGCACCGACGGCGTGCGCACCGTGACCGACGCCCTGGCCCTGTTGCGCGCAGCGACCCAGGGCGAGATCCCCCCCTGCGCGGCCGCGGTCGAACGTCGCCTGCTCGTAGCGACCTCGGCCATCGACTTCGCCAACGGCGGCCTTGCCGAGCTCGCTCTCGAGGACTTCTCGGTGCTGCGCAGCAG
>SPBQ01000355.1 GCA_004525875.1 Myxococcales bacterium | reverse complement strand
GACTGTCGCCGATCGCGAACGACATGGCGACGCGGCTCGGTAACGCCGATCGCTTCCCACCCGATCTCGAGGCCTACCGACGACGGTGCGCGCGAGCCGGCCAGCGCAAGCCCACGCCGCTGGTCCTGCGCTACGTCGCAGGCGGCTATAACCGCCTGCACCGCGACCTCTACGGCGAGCTCGTCTTTCCGCTACAGGCGACGCTCATGCTCAGCCGTCCGGACAAAGACTTCGAGGGGGGAGAGTTCCTGCTGGTCGAGAACCGGCCCCGCCAGCAATCGATCGGCTCGGCGGTACGGCTTCGCCAGGGCGAGGCCGTTATCTTCCCGGTGGCCGAGCGTCCGGTCGCGGGCGCACGCAGTATCTTGCGCGCCCAGGTCCGACACGGCGTTAGCCGGATCACGCGCGGCGAACGCTACGCGCTCGGGATCATCTTCCACGACGCCGCGTGATACGGCGTCGTTCCCAACGCACGGCGCTCAGCGATCGTAGGTGAGGTAAATCGGCGACGACCAGGCGCGCTCGGCGGCCGGCTCGAGGCACGCATCGTCCTTCGGCGTCCGATAGTCGCCGTAGCAGGGGCGAGCCTTGACGCAGAGGCCTCGCTCGTCGTACTCGCAGCGCATGTGCCCCCCGTTGACGCGCGGCTGCGGCTCCTGGATCGCACGCACGTAATACGTCGTGTCGCGACCCGCCATCGCGTAGTCCGGATCGGTGAACTCGACGACGCAACCCTCTTCATCGCCGTCCGAACAGTCGAGCACGCGCCACGGATCCTCGATGAGCTCCTCGACCGGCTCGCCCGGGCGCTTCTGCGGCCGGATGCGAACGACTTCCACCCGCTCGATGCGGTAACGTTCGTCGGTGGGATTGTAGCACTCGCCGCGGCAAAGCTTCTCGAGCCGGTCGGGGGAGAGTCCCGTCGAAATCGACTGCGGGCAGCCGGCCGCCTGCTCGAGGCTGCCCGCAGCCCGCACACGGAAGCGTGGGTTGACGCCGAGGTCTGCCGTACCGCCCATCGCGACCTCGCCGTCGCGCCCGTTGACGAGGTCGAACCACAGCAATATGCGCTCGCCGCTGGTAGCGTAGACCTCGCGTCGGTTCAGCGCGCCCCAGATCGCGTCGCGTGAGCGCCCGGTCGAGTGGACGGCCGCCAGGCCGCCGGTCATGAAAAACGAAGCCTGACGCTCGAAATCCACCACCCGGAAACCGATGATCGAGCCATCGGACGGATCGACCGGCTGCGATTCCCTCATGCGCTGCGCCGGCGCCACGGGCTCACCATACATACGTTCGTACCAGCTCTGATCGCGCGGTCCATGAGCCTCGGTATTGATCAGCCGCCCGTACTGCTTGTAGCCGGTGCCCGGGCGAGCGCGGTGATTGTCGCTCGAGGCAATGAAGCCGAAATGAAAGCGAGCCGGATCGGCGGAGCCGGCGGCATCGTCGAAATTTGAAAGCGCCAGCGTGTACTGGACCGAGCTCGCCGGTCGGTAGGTCATCGAGCCGAGGAAACAATCGGTACAGCTGCCGCAGTCGCCCCAGTCAGCGAGCTCGGCGTCGGGGATCGTAACGCGGCCGGCCGTGCCGGCATCGAGGAAGTAGCGGCGCGCTTTCTCCACCCGACGCTCGCACTCCGGCGAGCGCGGATCGTCACATCGCGCGCGAATGATCTCGCCCGCCCGCCAGCAACAAGGCTCGTAGCCATCGACCGGTTCGGGACACGATGTGGAGTCGTCGGCCGCGATCTCCACGGAGCGCCACGAGCGGTACTCCTCGGAGTTGCCGTGCCCCGAGAACACCTCGATCAGCGACTGCTTGTCCGCGCCTCGCTGCTCGGCCGTGAGCTGCTTGTCCCCGCTCGAGCCGCGCGGCGTGTAGATCCCCCAGGTGGTACCGTGGGGAATGACGAGCGTGTCGAACCCCCACTCGTCGAGCTTGCGGAACAGCCCGGCGGGCGTCGAGGTCCCTTCCGAGCACTCCTCGGGCAGCTCGCGTGTGTCGGCATCCGGATCACACTCGGGCACCTCACGGATCGCGCGCTGGAACTCGTTGAGGTTCCAGTAACGCTGGGCGTTGGTCGGATCGAGGAGCGGCACCATCACGCGCATGGCGAGGGGCGCCGGACGGCGCATGTTCTCGTAGGTGAACCCCGCCGAGTGGACCGGGCGGCGCGGAACGTCCTCGTCAGCCGTGTCCCTGAAGATGACGTTCTTGTGCCCGTAGTGGGTTTCTGGCGTCCGCCCGACCTGAGTCCACTCCCAGCCGAGGAAGCTGACCATGTCGGGATCGTCGGGGTTGCCGGCCACCGCGTTGCACTGCCGGATCGCGTCCTTGGTCTCGCGCCAGCGCAGCGGCGTGAGCGACTCCGCGTGATCGTTGATACTCCAGAAGTCGAGCGCCGAGCAGTAGCGGGCGAAATCGCACGCGTCGGACACGGGGTGTGCCCCCTCCCCCTGCATGAACGGGAGGCTCATCATGAACGCATCGATAGAGAACGTGGAGTGGACGTGAAGATCGCCGAACAGGATCTGCTTGCTCGCGTCCGATGCAACGTCGGCCTCGCGGGCCACTCGTCTCGCGGTCTTGGCCTGGGCGGACGCACGCTCGCGCACGAGTTCTTGCGGTAACGGCCGGCCGGTGACCTCGCCGGCACCTTCCTCGTGTCCGCATCCGGCGGCGCAGGCCAGCATCGCAAACGCGGCCAGCATCAGGGTCGGCCCGACGGCGCGACCGGCGACTCCGATTCTATCCAAGCTCTGCATGCCCCTCCCTTTCTCGAAGCCGCGCGCGCCCGGCCGACGGCGCCCGCTTCGGGGTGGAGGATGTTCGGTGCCCGTACCGGCGGTGTCAAGCGGACGCGGGCCGGGGGCTACGGAAGATGCAGGCCGCACTCCTGCTTGAGCCCACCGAAGCGAGTCTCGCGCTCGTGGCCATCGGTCGCATTCGCCGGCCGACTCGAGTGCCAGTCGCCGACCGTCGTGTAGCCCTGCTCGTGAAGCGGGTGGAACGGGAGATTGTTGTGCCGCAGATAGTCGTGGACTTGCTCGGAGGACCAGCCGAGGATGGGCAAGATCTTGGTTCGGCCCCACTGCGTACCGACCGCGGGCAAGGAGCGGCGATGATCGGTCTGCTCGGCGCGCAGGCCGGCGATCCATGCGCGCACGTCGAGCTCGGCCAACGCGTTCTTCATCGGCTCGACCTTGCGGATGCGGTCGTAGAGATCGAGCGAAGCGACATCGCCCTTCTCCCAGAGCTTACCGTAGCTCGCTTCCATGCGGGCCGGGCTGAGCGGCGACTGCGCCACGTGCAGATCGAGTCCGAGCTGTTGCGTGAGCTCATCGGCGTAGCGATAGGTCTCCGTCGGCAGGTACCCGGTATCGACCCAGATGACCTTGGTGTCGGCGCGAACGGCCGTCACGAGATGAAGAATGGCCGCCGAATGGATACCGAAGCTGGTGCTGACGGCCAGACCGTCGCCGAACCGTTCCGATGCCCACTCGAGGACGCCGGTCGCGTCGCGCCGCGCCACGCCCTCCGCCCAGCCTGCAGGTTCGGTGGATTTCCAGCGCGACTCGTCCATCGGCGTTTCTTGGGAGGGCCCCAGCGGGAATCGCGGCCGACAAAACTCGGCCGGCGGCCGCTACGAGCCCTTACCAGTGTACCTCCGGTGACCGGGCGCGTTCGATCATGAACTGACCGGCGGGTGACTCACG
>SPBQ01000375.1 GCA_004525875.1 Myxococcales bacterium | reverse complement strand
TACAGCCTGGCCTTCGAGCAGCTGAGCTACTAGGGGGCGACTGTCGCGGCCAACATCAACGACGGCATCCCGATCATCGGCGGTTTTCTCAAGCGAATGCTGCTCGCCGGCGATGTGTACAACGAGAAGACGCTGCCGCGCTTCTATATTCTTCATGCGGCCGTCTTGCCGGTCGGCATGGTCGGTCTCATCGCCGTTCACGTTGCGCTGATCCGACTGCAGGGCGTGACCGAGCTGGTCGATGAGGACAACCCGAAATCGACCGAAGGGCATTTCAACTTCTATCCCGATCATCTTCTGATGGAGGTGATTCTGGGGCTCTCGCTGATGGTGCTGCTTACGAGCCTGGCGATCATCTTCCCTGCGGGCCTCGGCCCGCAGGCGGATCCTCTCGTGACGCCGGAGATCATCAAACCGGAATGGTTCTTCTACGCCACCTTCCGGTGGCTGAAGCTGTTCCCCGGACAGATGGCGATTCTCTCCACCGGATTCATCGTCGTTGTGATGTTCATGTGGCCGTTGATCGACGACTGGTTGAGGCGACGACGGCACGCCACCGAGGTGAGTATGGTGATCGGGGCGCTGGCCGTGCTGACGATCATCGGGTTGACCGTCTGGGAAGCGATCGTTGCGCACTGAACGCAGAGCCGCTGGACGAGGTAAGGGGTCAAGGTAGTGACACTCAGGAACAAGCAGCTCGTGATCGCGGTTCTCAGCGCGACATTTCTCGTCTCGTTGGTCTTCGTCCAGTGGATGGAGGTGGCGCGCAAGGCGCAGGAGGCCGGGCTGACGCCGCCTCACATCGCCGTGCCGACCACGTCGAAGGCCTGCGTGGATTGTCATCTCCAGTCGACGCCCGGGCTCGTGCACCACTGGCAGGGAAGCACGCACGCGCGCAAGGGTGTGGCCTGCGTGGAGTGTCACCAGGCGGTGCAGGGGGACGCCGACGCGTTCGACCACTACGGGGCGCTGATCGCGACCATCGTGACACCGCGCGACTGCGGCGGCTGTCATCGCGACGTCGCCGCCGAGTTTGCGCGTAGTCACCACGCCAAGGCTGGCAACATCCTCGCCTCGCTCGACAACTTTCTCGCGGAGTCGGTCGAGGGGGCGCGTGCCCCCTTCGATCCTCACTCTCCGACGCCGGGCCGCGCGATCATGGCGGTGAGCGGCTCGGCGAGCGTCGACGTCGGTTGCAAGCAGTGTCACGGCAGCCTGGTGGGCTTCCGGGCGGTGGACGGCTCGACGATCACCGTCCGCGACCTCGAGCCGGACGAGAACGGCCAGCCCACCAACGCCGACGCGGTGGCCAGGATCCTGCGCAACCAGGACGGCCGGCCGCTGTACGATCCGAAGACCTGGCCCAACACGGGAATCGGGCGGCTCAATCTCGACGGGTCGCTGGGGTCGTGTTCGGCCTGCCACAGCCGCCACGACTTCTCGCCGCGCCGCGCCCGGCAGCCGGAGAACTGTGGCAAGTGCCACCTCGGTCCGGACCATCCGCAGAAGGAGATCTACGAGGAGTCCAAGCACGGGGTCGCCTACCGCGACCTGCGAGAGAAGATGAACCTGGACTCCGAGGACTGGGTGCTCGGTGTCGACTACACGCAGGCACCGACGTGCGCGACCTGTCACATGTCGGGCCACATGCGCAACGATGGCAAGGTTTCGCACGATCCGGGCCGCCGTATTTCGTGGACGAACCGTCCACCGATCAGTCTCGTGATGGATACCGACATCAACAACGCTGTCGTCACGGAGACCGATCCCGCCGAGCGCGCGAAGCTCGTCGTCGATACCTGGGAGGCGAAGCGTACGCGCATGAAGCAGGTGTGCGCGCACTGCCACACGCCCGACTACATCAACGCCTTCTACGAGCAGTACGACAACTTCGTGATTCTCTACAACGAGAAGTTCGCCAAGCCGGGGTCCCAGATCATGAAGGCGTTGAAGGAGAACGGACTCATCACACCGACGCCGTTCGACGACGAGATCGAGTGGACGTGGTTCTACCTGTGGCACCACGAGGGACGCCGCGCGCGGCACGGAGCGTCCATGATGGCTCCGGACTACGCGCACTGGCACGGCATGTACGAGGTGGCCGAGCGCTTCTACGTCGAGCTGATCCCGCAAGCACGCGAGCTTGCCGACCATGGCGGCGGGGCACGCGGAGCGGCCGTGAACGCGGTCATCGAGAACATCCTGGCCCGACCCGAGCACCAATGGTTCGAGAGCGACGGCAAGACGGGCGCCGGAGCCGCGCGGAAGTGAAGCGGCGCGATCTGCTCAAGGGGGCCGCGGTGTCGGCCGCGGGCATCGCGGCGTTCTCGTGTCGCGACCGCGAGGAGGCAGATCGGCTTCTCGGTGCTTCCTCGGAGTCGCTGGAGCCGGCCGATCTGGCGTGGGACAAGGCTCCGTGCAGGTTCTGCGGCACGGGCTGCGGGGTGGAGGTCGGGGTGCGCGATGGCAGGGTCATGGCCGTGCGTGGCGACGAGAAGAGCCCCGTCAATCGCGGCCTGCTCTGTGTGAAAGGCTATCACCTTCCGGCGTTTCTCTACGGTGAGGACCGCCTCCTGTATCCGCAGCTTCGCAGGCCCGATGGCAGCCTAGAGAGGATCTCCTGGGACGCGGCGCTGGATCTCATCGCCGCGCGTTTCTCGGCTGTACTGTCCGAGCACGGGCCCGAGGCCGTAGCGATGTACGGCTCGGGGCAGTGGACGATCTTCGACGGCTACGTGGCCCTCAAGTGGGTCAAGGCCGGCATGCGCTCGAACAACCTCGATCCCAACGCACGCCTGTGCATGGCGAGCGCAGTGATGGGGTTTATGACGCAGTTCCAGAGCGACGAGCCCATGGGCTGCTATGACGACTTCGAAGCAGGCGACGACTTCATCCTGTGGGGCAATAACATGGCGGAGATGCACCCGGTGCTCTTCAGCCGAATGCTCGAGACGAAGCGCAAGCGCCCCGACGTTCGCATCATCGACCTCGCGACCCGCCGAACGCCGACCTCCGACTATGCCGACCTCTACGTCGAGTTCCGGCCCGGGACCGATCTGGCGCTGGCCAACGGGATTCTCCACGAGCTCATCGCACGCGACAGGATCGATCGGGCGTTCATTCGCGAGAACGTGGTCTTCAAGCGGGGCAATGAGGATCTCGAGGAGATCGGCTGGGGCTGCTACGGAGATCAGGCCGAGCGATACACGTTCGCGGACACGTCGCACGACGCCACTCTGTCCGATCTCGAAGAGTTCCTCGCCGACTATACTCCGGAACGGGTCGAAGAGATCAGCGGCGTGCCGGCCGCGCAGGTGCGCGCGCTCGCCGAGATCTACGGAGAGCGCGATCGGGGTACGGTGAGCCTGTGGTGCATGGGCGTGAACCAGCACACGCGTGGCACGTGGATGAACAACCTGATCACCGACCTGCACCTGATCACGGGCAAGATCGGCCGACCGGGCGCCAATCCGTTCTCGCTCACCGGACAGCCGTCGGCTTGCGGCACCGCGCGCGAGGTGGGAACGCTATCGAACCGCCTGCCCGCGGACATGCTCGTCACCGTAGCCGAGCATCGCGAGAAGGCCGAGAAG
>SPBQ01000468.1 GCA_004525875.1 Myxococcales bacterium | reverse complement strand
GCTCGGACCCATTTTCTCGCCTGTAGTCCATCTGAACGGGCCCCTACACGCTACGGTCGGTAGTTGATCCCCACCCGCACCGCCGTCAGCACACGGTCGAGCATCCACTTAGGACCGGAAATCGGGATCACGATCACGTCGTCTTCCTCGATCCGCATGTCCTCGACCTCTCCCTTGCGAATTCCAGCAACGTCGATGCGCATAGGCTCCCGCTGGCCGTCCGCAAGCTTCCGATAGACCGTCATCCCGCGTTCGTTCGCCATGTCGCTATCGCTCCCACCGGCGGTAGCGATTGCCTGGCTGACCGTCGTCGGTTGGAGCAGAGGGAACGCGCCTGGTTTGAGCACCGCGCCCTCGACGTAGAACACTCCGGCGCGCGGTACGTTAATGACGTCGTTGGGGAGCAGGGTAGGGTTGAGGCCCAGGTTCCCGAGTCGCGTCAGTGCCTCGAGATCGATGATTTCCGTGACGATCTGGTCGTCTGTTTCGCGGAGCAACCGCACGGTACGGCCGGCGTCTTCATTCAAGCCGCCGGCCATCGCCAGCGCCTCCAGCATCGTCTGCCTTCCGCGGAGCTGCAGAACGTCGGGCTTCACGACATAGCCGACGACTGCGACCTGATACGAGTGATATTCGCGGATGAATATGGTGATCTGCGGGTCGTGGATGAAGCGGCGATAGACGTCTTTGAGCCGATGCTCGAACTCGATCGGCGTCAGCCCGTCCGCCTGGACCTTCCCGACGTGCGGCAGCGTGACGAACCCAGCGCTCGACACTCGGGTGGCGATGACTTGAGGGATCCCTTCCCGGGATTCGATGTCGAAGAGTGTGATCTCGAGCAGGTCTTCCGGACCGACCCGGTACTGGCCGTCACCTTCGTCTTGAGCCGCCGCGAGAGCCAGCTTCTGGTTGAAGGCTTGGGTATCCTCCGCCACGTCGTCCGCGGCAGTCCCTGGATCGTAGGCTGCGTACTTGGACCGGGCCGAGCAGCCAACGGTCAGCCCGAGACATGCAACCACCACAAGTGGAGCGACAGGCCAACCGGATACGAACCCTTGTAGCGATCGGAGCACTGACATTCCAAGCGCGTGTTTACGCCCTCAATTTCTATTGTGTTGAGTTGAGAGACGAGGCGGCCGCTGCCGCCCGCAGCTCGGCCGCCTCGTCCATCAAAGAACGGAGAGCTTTCTCAGCTCCCGGGAGAACCGCCGCCGCCGCTGCTCTGCGTGGCAGCAACAACACCGCCAACCACCGCAGCGCCGACGATGCCGATCGCCGTCCAGCCGGCTGCACTGACGCCACCGGTTTTGCCGCCGGTGGCCACGGCCGCACCCTTAGCCTTCTGCCGGTCGTCGTCTGTGTCGGCTTGGGCGAGCTGGATCGGCTCGGGCGTCGCCTGCTGATGATTACCGCTCAACGCGAGGCGCTCGCCTCGGCTGAGCCTCTGGTCGACGCCCGCCACCTGGACCATGAGCGCGCCTTCCTCGACGACGACGACAGGGATGCCGTCGGTGCCGTACTCCACGTAGCCGTCAGCAGCGGACATGTCGGAGCCGATGTCGGCACCGTCCGCCTGCAGCTTGAGATTGGACTCGGGCGACAGGTGGAAAGCGACCTTGCCGCGGTGGACGTCGATCGTCGGAGATCCGCCAATGGCGTCGGTGGCAGTCACCTCCGCATCGCCATAGAGACCCACGACGCCCGAATCACCGAGGTCGGCCAGCAGGTAGCCGTCAGAGCCCGTCTTCAGGCGATCGCCGGCAACCAGTGGGCGCGTCGATGAAAGACGCGACCAGTCGGCCGAATCGGACGCCACCCATGCAGGTCCACTGACCTGGATGGTGCCGAACACCGGGTCGGCGGTGCCCAATGGTGGCATCGTCACGAAGACGAACGAGAAAGAAAGTACAAGCGCAGATACGCGCCGCATGAACGTCGGATTAGCCATCAACCCCTCTCCTTGCACCGACCTGAACACGAACGATGCGTGCTGCAGGCCGCTCCTCAACTTCCGCCGCCCAGCAAACAAAGTGGCTAGGGCATCCGAGCGGGTCTGAGTATTAGTCCATAGCAGGGGTATGGCTGTCAATACTGGCGCAACTTAAAACAGACGATCTAACGCGGGGTTGTCTTCAAAAAATAACGCGATGATGCAGGAACAAATATGGTCAAAACGCTTCGTTCATCGTTGCGATCGAGACGCGCATCACATGCGAAGGTACGCAGAACGCGCGTGGCAACAGCGGCCGCGAGCGCGACAGCGATGTCGTTGGCGTCGCTGCGCGTGGGCGTTCCGTTTCGTGCGTTCCTACACTTGATGACCAGACCTTCGGTCGTCTCGCGATCGTGAAACGTACACGCGCCGACCGACAGCTCGATGTCGATGTCGTGAAGCGGCGCATCGACATCAGCCACTCGCTCAGCGAACGCTTCGACGAGGAGTCGTAGTGCCCGATCGAGCTGTGTGGGGTCCACCTCGACCGGCATCGCATGCAGATCGGCGGCGCACGAGCTCTGGTTGACGGCATCGGCCTCGGCGCCGAGCCGCCTGGCGACACTCATCGCCACGTCGGCTGCCGTGACCTCCATCGTCTTGATCTTGACGGGCTTCAGCAAAGCCAGCGAGCGCGCGACGAGCACGTGCAGCTCGCCCAGAGCATCCTTGAGCTGCGCGAGCGCCTCGCTCGCTTCGCCCGCTTGCGGGACGTGGGCGAGAACATCGGTGAGATAGTAGAGCCGGTGGATCAGGTTGCCGGCCGCGTGGCTGGCCTCGCCGGCGAGCCG
>SPBQ01000222.1 GCA_004525875.1 Myxococcales bacterium | reverse complement strand
GAGTTCGAGGAGACCGAGCAGACGATCCCGCCCCTGCCCGTGGAAGTGTCCCGCATGCGCGAGATCGCGGGGCCGACCCATGTCGACTGGCGCGAGGGCATGCGGCGGATCGTCGAACGCTCCGGGGCGGCCGCCGGCGCCGGGGTCGGCTGAGCGCGTGCGACGAACACGGAACGTTCAGTGACCGATTCGCGCAACGAGTGGAACGCGCCCCGCCGGAGTCTGCGGCGGATGGTGGAAGAACGGGACGGACGCTTGCTCGTCGCCGCCGGCGTCGGCAGCGGCGCCGAGGCGCGCACGCTGCACCACGCGCTCTCCGACATGGAAGAAGCCGGCCGCATCCCCGACTACGTCGGCGGCTTTCTCACCTACGTCTCTGGCTATCTGTGTGCCGCTGCGCACGGCCTGCCCGACCTCGGGTACATCCTGCGCACTGAGATTGTGCGACAAACCGACGTCATCGAGCAGGCTACGTGGATGGCCGCGCTCGACCGCCACAACGCCCCCTACCCCATCGGCGTCGACATCGACACAGGCTACGGCAACGAGCCGTCGGCCGTCGTGCTCTCCTGCCGCCAGGTGCACAAGCAAGGCGCGGCCTACGTTCAGATCGAGGATCAGTACGCGATCAACAAGAGCTGCGGCCACATGGCCGGCGCGCGCGGCACGGGCAAGCCGCTGGTCGACGTCGAGGAGATGATCGCAACACGCCTCGCGCCCGCGCTGAGCTTCGCACGCGCGCAGGAGGACCTCCTGGTCGCCGCGCGCACCGACGCGCTCTCGACGCTCGGCCTCGGCGAAGCGCTGCGCCGCGCTCACGCCTACGCCGCCGCCGGCGCCGACATGGTCTTCATCGAGGCACCAGACAGCGACGCCCAGCTGCGCCGCATCGCCGACGAGCTCGCCGAACACCGCGCTCTCACCATCGCGAACATGGTCGAGGGCAGCACCCACACGCCGTACAAGACGCCGCGCGAACTGCACGCGCTCGGATTCGACGTAGCGCTCTACCCGGTCGGCGCGTTTCTCTGCGGCCAGGAAGCGGTCGCGCGCTACTTCAAAGCGCTGGCAGCCGGGACGCCCGGCGACGCAGGGCCGACCGACCCCGACTTCTTCGCGCGCTTCAACCGCACGATCGGGCGGCAGCAAGGCGAGCGCTGGAACGGGTTGTTCGACGACTGACGGCGTCTATCACCCACACTGATTTTCTTCGCCTCCCACCAGTGCCCGTGTTGCGCGGTCGCGCGCAGCAGTCCGAAGTTAAAGTCCGATCTCCCACACTCGCGGCGCACACTTTTCGATCATTTGAGGGATATAACCCAACGTTGTCACGCACCGGGACGGAATCGGTCGCGACAGAACGAAAACCACGAGGCAATCTCGCCAGAAGTCCGTCAACTTAGTCGTCGGCGGTGTGGAACCGGAAGCCGTTAGTCGATAATACGTGGAGCTTGCGTCGCCATGAGCGTGACGACTGCGACCACAGACCAACGCCTGCCGGTTCGCCTGTTCAACAGTGTGCTCGGCGTCAGAGACAGGCTCGGCTTTTCCGGCAACCGCTTCACTGCGTCGATCGACGAGATGCACGAAACGGTCGCGCGCGAGGCCGGCTGCGAGGACTTCGGAGACGATCTATATAAAGAAGGGCTCGGCGTCCTGTGCGAGGCTTACGACCGCGAGGCCCGCTTGACGCCGTGGGGCCGAATCATGGTCGACCGCCAGCTGCGCGGCATCCTGCGCAACCGGCTCAGCGCACAGTGCACGTGGAATGAGCACCGGGAGATCCTCGATCGCCGCGTCGAACGACCGATCTTCGTCCTGGGCCTCCCGAGAACGGGCACGACCGCCCTTCATCACCTCCTCGGCTGCGACCCGAGCAATCAGGTGCTCGAGTACTGGCTCGCCGAGTCACCGTCGCCGCGACCGCCGCGCGAGAGCTGGAAGAGCCACGCTCACTACCGAAAGTCGACGCGCAATCTGAAGACGATGTACTGGCTCGACCCCGACCTCAAGGCGATCCACCTGATGACCGCCGACGGCCCCGAGGAGTGCCGCCACCTGCTGCAGCAAAGCTTCACCGACGACACGTTCGACTGTAACTCGACCATTCCGTCCTACTCGGGCTGGTACGCGTCCGTCGACATGCGGCCTTCCTACGAGCGCCACAGCGACTTGCTCAAGCTGATCGGGCACGGCGACTCGCGTCGCTGGCTGCTCAAGTATCCCGTTCACATGGGCAGCCTCGAGACCCTGCTCGAGATCTATCCCGACGCCTGTTTCGTGCAGACCCACCGCGACCCGGCCAGGGTGCTGCCTTCGATCTGCTCGCTGGTGGCCGCGTGGCGAGCCATCTACGAAGATTCCATCGACCGCCCGGTGATCGCACGCTGGCAGATGGAGCTGTGGGCGAGCCGTCTCGAGCATGCACTGGTCGTGCGCGAGCAGTGCGATCATCAAGCGCCCGGCCGGTTCTACGATCTTTCCTTCCGCGACATTGTCACCGACCCGGTCGCGGCGATCCGCGGCATGTATCGCCACTTCGAGCTCGAGCTCAGCGCCGAGGCCGAGCAGCGCATCACCGACTTCGCCGGCCGGAACCCGCGAGGAAAGCACGGCGAGCACCGCTATCGAGCGGCCGATTTCGATCTGACGGCCGACACCATGCACGACCGCTTCGCGACGTACCTCGATCATTTCGCCATTGAACGAGAGGCGCTGCCGTAAGCGGGCCCGTGGTTGGCCAGGAGCATCAAGAGAATGGACTCACGCAAACGACAGCAGCCACGAGAGACCGAGCTGCTCGCAACGGCGCGCAAGCTCCTCCCGGCTGCCATCACCGGACCGTCGGCCGCGCCGGCCGGCCCGCTGACGGCAGCCCACGGTAGCGCGGGCCGACTCGTCGACGGGAGCGACAACAGCTTCGTCGACTACTGCATGGGATCGGGATCGCTGCTGCTCGGGCACTGCCATCCGGCGGTCACCGAGGCGGTGACCGCGCAGCTCGCGCGGGGCACCAACTTCCGCGTGACGAGCGAGCCTGCGGTGAGGCTCGCCGAACGGATCGTCGCCGCCGTTCCGTGCGCGGAACAGGCCTGTTTCACCGCGAGCGGCTCGGACGCGATCTCGCTGGCGATGCGGATGGTGCGGGCACGCCGGCGTTGCGACAAGATTCTAAAATTCGAGGGCGCTTCCCACGGCACCGGCGACTACGCACTGATGAGCAACCATCGCTCCTACGTCGTCGGCGACTACCCGCGGCCTGTTCCGAACTCCGCGGGCATCCCGCGCTCAGTGGAGGACAGCATCCTGGTAGCGCCATTCAACGACCTGGAGGCCACGACGAAAATCGTCGAGCGTCACCATGACGACATCGCTGCGATCATCGTGGAGCCGGTTCAGCGAACGATCGCACCCGTGGCTGGCTTCCTGGAAGGCTTGCGACAGCTCACCTCGCGGTACGACATCCTCCTGATCTTCGATGAGAACGTCACGGGCTTTCGAATCGCACCCGGCGGCGCACAGCAACGCTTCGGCATCACGCCTGACCTCTGCACTCTCGGGCCGAGCATCTCCTCCGGTCTTCCTCTGGGCATCGTGTGCGGGCGCACCGACGTGATCAGCATGGTGGACCCGGCCCGCTACGGCCATGGCGATTACGTGATGCAGCCCGCCCGCTTTGCGGGATCGCCCCTGTCCTGCGCAGCCGCTCTGGCCACGCTGGACGTTCTCGGCACGTCCGGGGCACACGAGCGGCTGCTCGAGTCGGGGCAACGGCTCGTGGACGGTGCGCGGCGCAGCTTCGCGCAAGCCGGTATTCCGATCCAGATCACCGGCGAGCCGCAGGCGTTCGGGGTCTGGTTCACGACCGAGGATCCGACCAGCTTCCATTCGACGCTGCTGGCCGACGACGATCTAGCGCAGCGCTTCAGCGTCGACCTGCTGGATCGCGGCGTCTTCGCGGCACCCGAGATGTTCTTCGTATCGACGGCGCACGACGACGCGGACATCGAGACGACGCTCGCCGCGTTCGACGCCATCGCGGCGCAGATGGCCGGCGCCACCACCTGATCGAACGCGCGGCAAGCGCGTTACTCCACGACCCCCTCCCACAGCGTCGTGACGATCTCGAGCCCGCCGGTGCGCTCCGCCTCCTCCTCCCACATGAACGTGACCGCACCCTCGCGCGCGCGAAGCGCCGATAGCAGCGAGTCCAGATCGCTGAATCGCGGCGGCCGAGAGCCGCCGAGGCGGAAGACGTGGGAGAGGACATGTCGCTCGTACGTCCGCGCAGACATGAAGACGACCTTCTGGAGAAACACACGGTAGAGCAAAGGCTCGGCGACGTTGAGCAGCGGACGAACCACCACCCCTTCGGCCTGGGCCGGCGTACCCAGATAGGCACGGCGCACGTCCGCCACTGCGAGCTCAGCGACCCCGCGGCGGTCGGCTCGCACGAGCACGAGACTGCGCCGCATGGGCGCGTCGGCGTCGGCTGCCACGGCCGTCGGCGCCACCAGCAGCAGCGCGACCAGGAAAGCGCCGATTCTCACGGAAACGCCGCACTCCACTGGACCACGATCTCCTGGAAGCTCTGCGACATCGTCTCGCGGTCGGCGAACTCCAGCTTGATGGCCTGACGCGGCGTGATGTCGTAGCGAACGCCGCCGAGGAACGCATGGCGCTGGAAGTCGGGAGTAAACGCGAGATACGGGTCGTTGCGGGTGTTTCCCGTCAGCTCGACGCGGCCGTACAAGCGCAGGCTATCGGTGGCAACGAAGGCAGTCTGGAAGTACCCCGCGGGAAACACGTTCGAGGTGGATTCCCCGCCGTTCGGCTCCACCCGATCGCTCACCGCGAATCCCGATCCGAGGAACCGCAGCATGCGATAGTTCACGAGTCCGTACGCGCCCCCAACAACGAGCCGCACGTCGTCGACCCCGTTGGACGGTGCCCCGGGGATCT
>SPBQ01000529.1 GCA_004525875.1 Myxococcales bacterium | reverse complement strand
TGCCGCCAGGCTGGCGGGCGTCCCCGTCGTTCTGCTCGAACAAAACCGCGATCCGGGTCTCTCGAACCGTACGCTAGCGCGTCTCGCCGATGCGGTCTGCACGAGCTTTGAGGAGACGGCGCAGCGGCTGCCACGCGCAAAGGCGCACCTCACCGGGTTACCGGTGAGGCCGGGGCTCGACGCCCGTGCCGGGGGCGGATCGACGGTGCGCGATACGCTGCTCGTGTTCGGCGGTAGTGCGGGCGCCGTGACGATCAACCGTGCGGTGGTGGCGGCGCTCGGCGAGCTCGCGGCGGCGGGCGACGCGGTTCCGTCCGTTCTGCACCAGACCGGCAAGCGCGGGCTGAAGGAAACCGAGGAAGCCTACGCGCGTCTGCGAGCCGAGCACGCCGGGCTCGAGATCGACACGCGCGAGTTCATCGACGACATGGGCGCCGCCTACCGACGCGCACGCCTGGCGGTGTGCCGCGCCGGCGCGACCTCGGTCGCCGAGCTGGTCGGCACCGAGACCCCCTCGATCCTCGTGCCCTACCCGCACGCGGCTGGAGACCATCAGACCGCGAACGCGCACGCGCTGGGGACGGCCGGCGCGGCCGTGCTCGTAGTCGACGGCCCGGATCTCGCGGCGGATCTGACGAAGGCACTGGCCCGGTTGCTCCGCGATCCCGGCGAGTTAGACTCCATGGCGCGGCGCGCCGCCGAGCTCGGGAGGCCCGGAGCGGCGGCTCGCGTGATGGACATCGTGGCCGAAGTGCTCGCAACAAAACGCAAGGACGCGAAGTGACATTGCGCAGGGAGGGCTTCGCCCACGCCTGGTCGGGTACCGATCTCCCGGACATCGCCGGCTCGGACACGCCGCTGGCCCGTCACATCCATCTGGTCGGCATCGGCGGCATCGGAATGAGCGGCATCGCCGAGGTACTCCTCACGCTCGGCTGCCGCGTCAGCGGATCGGATCTTCAGGATAGCGACATCACGAGGCGTCTGGCGTCGATGGGCGCTTCGATCAATCTCGGTCATGACGAGGCCAACGTCGACGCCGGAACCGACGTCGTCGTCGTGTCCTCGGCCGTGAGCGACGCCAACGACGAGGTGCGCACGGCTCGCTTGATGCGTGTGCCGGTGATCCCGCGCGCCGAGATGCTCGCGGAGCTGATGCGGGTGAAATGCGGTGTGGCGGTAGCGGGAGCGAACGGCAAAACGACGACCACCTCGCTGGTGGCATCGGTGCTGGCCGCAGGCGGTCTCGATCCCACTGTCGTGATCGGCGGACGGCTGAAGTCGCTTGGTGGCACCAACGCCCGGCTCGGCCAGTCGCGCTACATGGTCGCTGAGGCCGACGAGAGCGACGGGAGCTTCCTCCTTCTGAAGCCCACGATCGGCGTAGTCACGAACATCGATCGCGAGCACATGGACTACTACGGTACGTTCGAGCGGCTGATCGACGCGTATCTCGAGTTCATCAACGGTGTTCCGTTCTACGGCCGCGTCGTCCTGTGTATGGACGACGACGAGATCGCCGGTCTGCTCGGTCGACTGAAGAAGCGTTTCGTCACGTATGGGACCTCGCTCGACGCCGACTTCGCGGCCGCGGACATTGCCTACGACGGACTGCGTACGAGCTTCGACGTTATCCACCGCGGCGTCTCTCTCGGTCGCCTTCAGGTGGGCATGCCCGGCAAGCACACGGTACTCAACGCTCTGGCCGCCGTTGCCGTCGCGCGCGACTTCAACATCGACATCGCCACCTGCCGCCGTGCGCTCGGCGAGTTCGACGGGATCATGCGTCGCTTCGAGGTGAAAGGGGAGGTGGGAGAGGTGCTTGTCATCGACGACTACGCGCACCATCCCACCGAGCTGAGGGCCACGCTCGCGGCGGCGCGCAACAGCTTCGCGCGACGCACGCTGGCCGTGTTCCAGCCGCATCGCTATTCGAGGACCTCTGAACTGTTTCAGGAGTTCACCGCAGCCTTCGACGATGCCGACGTCGTCGTGGTCACCGATATCTATGCCGCCGGTGAGAAGCCGAGCGACAGCGTCGACGGCCGTCGCCTGGCCGAGGCGCTGGCTCGCCGTCATCGCGGCGAGGTGATCTACGCCGCGCGCGATACCAACCTCGCGGGTAGGGTCGCCGATCTCACGCGTCCCGGCGATCTGGTCTTGACCCTCGGCGCGGGCGACGTGACGAGGCTCGGGCCCGAGATCCTGAGCCGACTTGGACGCTGACGCCTGCAGCCAGCTCTACGAGGTCACCGCGCCGCGCATCGGTGAGCGTCTGCGGCCGGCGGAGCCCCT
>SPBQ01000048.1 GCA_004525875.1 Myxococcales bacterium | reverse complement strand
GAGAGATGCGAACGTTGGCGTCGGCCTCGATCTCGAGCTCCATCGGTAGGTTGAAGAGACAGTCGATGTCCTGCTTGGCGAGGAGCGTGCGCTTGCCCTTCATCGCCAGGTCCTTGAACTGCGACTTGCGGATGAGACCCGGCACGGTCTGCGTCTTGACGCGGCCGACGGCGTACCGCCGGCTGTCCTCGACGTACTCCTTGCTGGCATCGAGGAAGAAGTCGAGACCGTACTTCTCGATCATCTCCGTGAGCCGTTCGCGGATCGTGATGCAGCCGGCCACACGACCACGGGCGTCACCCATCACCCAGTCGGGTGTGCGCGTGCGCGACTTGATGCGCATCTCGTACCACGGATAGAAGCGATCGTTCTCGCCGACCTTCTCCATCGAGACGGTGAGACCGTCGGAGTAGCAATCGGGGTTGAGGAAACCGATCGAGCCGGCGACGACCGATCCGCAGTCGCTCACGTGGCTCACCGCACTCGCCCACGCCACCAGCTTGTCGCGGTAGAAGATCGGCATGCACATGTCGAAGTCGGGCGCGTGGATGCCGCCGTAGTGGGGGTCGTTGTTCTCGAAGATATCGCCCTGCTTGAAGCCCGGGTATTCCTCGTAGCCGAGCTCGATGAAATTGCGGACCATGTCGGCGAGCAGGCCCGGGTGCGCGGTGATGCCGCGCGACGTGCAGATGGCCTCTCCGGTGGGCACGTGAAGGGCCCAGAGCGCATCACCCCCCTCGGCCGCGATCGGCGACGAGGAGACCTTGCAACCGGTCGACCAGGCGGCATCGCAGAGGTTCGAAAGGATGTGCCAGACCGCCTCGTAGGTGCCCGGATCGGACTCCTTGCGCTCGAGCTTCTCGAGGCCGAACAGGTGGCCGGTCTCCTCGAAAGCCTTTTCGTCGGCCCGCAGCTGCTCCTTCAGACTGTGCCCGCTAGCGTCGCTCATTACCCGATCCTTCCGAATCTACAGCCGCTCGGCACGCCACCGACGGGTCCGGCCCGTGCTCGAGAGCCGTCAAGGAAACACCTCTGAGCGCCCCCTCTAGGACCCGCCCGGGTGGAGTGAAACACGTTCTAGTGAGCGCGTAATATGGGCGAGGCTCACAGCAATCGCAAAGCAGAGTCACCGAGCGGATACGGCACGACTCGCCTCGTCGCAGAGCTCGCTAAGCTTCTAGCGGGGCGGCCGCTTCGGCAGCGCTGGAGCATCGCGACGAGGGCTACTCGGGACACGGAGGCAGCAACGCCGGCGGCAGCGCAAAGCTCGGCCCGATCTGCGCAGCTAACAGACGAGCAACCTAGGTCGTTCACCCCGGATCTGCCGGCACCTCGAAAGATTTGCCTCAGGATGCGTAACACCGTATCAACTTGTAACAATGTTACAGAATCTGGACTGCGAGCCGAAGACCCTCCGCGCGATCAACGTCGGGGCCCGGCGCCGACGCATCCTCGAGGCCGCCGGCGAACTCATCGCCCGCGAGGGCATGGATGCGCTCTCGATGCGCAAGCTGGCGCGCGAGGCCGGCTTCAGCGTCACGACGCTCTACAACCTGTTCGGCTCGCGCGATGACATCGTCTGCGCGCTCGTCCACGACCTCGTCGACCGCATCGATCGCATCCTCGACGTGGAAGCACCGCTCGACGATCCGATCGAGCGCTGCCGCGCCGTCATCACCGTCAGCATCGCCTACATCCTCGAACACGAATCGCTGTGCCGCCCGATGTTCGTGGCGCTCTACGCGGGGCTCTCCGCCCCTCCCTCCGATCGCTTCGGGATGCCGGAACGCGCCGCCGGCATGCAACGGGTCGCCATCGAGGCGGCCGTCGAGCGCGGCTTGCTACGCGACGTGCTCGCGCCCGACGTGCTCGGCTCGCAGATCTACCACGGCTACGACATGGCCTGCTCGCTGTGGGCACGAGGGTTGATCGACACTGCCGAGTTCGAGGCGCGAGCCCTCTACGGGCTCTACGTCGCGCTACTCTCGGTGGCGAGCGACGCGCTGCGGCCCGATCTGGAAGCCGAGCTCAAGAAGCTGGAACCGGACCTGCGCGGACCTGCACGGTCCGGTGACAAACCCGAAGACGACGAAGAGATAACGGCGTGAATCGCCCCTGACGAAGCGCGATCGCGCAACACGAGCAAAGGAGACGCGTCATGCAGACGATGGAGCATACCAAGCAGGTAACGATCCTCAAGGAGCTCATGCGGCAGATCGACGAGAAGGTCAACGTGGACGCCGGCGTCATGTACAAGAGCCCCACGTCGGTCTACACCTGCCCCGAGATTGCCGGCAAGGAATGGGAGGTCCTGTTCCGGAACCACCCGCAGCTCATCGGGCTGTCCGGTGATCTCCGCGAGCCTGGCAGCTTCCTCACGATCGACGACTTCGGTGTCCCTGTCCTGACCACCCGCGACGAGGAGGGTCGCTTCCGCGCTTTCCTGAACGCGTGCAGGCATCGAGGTGTGCGTGTGGCGCAGGACGACCGCGGCACCCGCAGGCGTTTCGTCTGCCCGTTCCACAACTGGACCTATTCGAGCGAGGGCGACCTCGTGGGCATCCCGCAGCAGGAACACTTCGGCGACGTGGACAAGTCATGCCGCGGCCTGATCGAGCTGCCTGCTGTCGAGAAGTACGGGCTCCTGTGGGTGCACCCGAAGGTCGACGGGCACATCGACATCGACGAGTTACTCGGCGGTCTCGCGCCGGAGATCGACTCGTGGAAGTTCGGCGAGGATCTGATCTTCCAGGGAGAGACGGTCATCGAGAAACGACTCAACTGGAAGCTGGCCAACGACACGTTCGGGGAGACCTACCACTTCCTCAAGCTCCACAAGGACACGCTCGGCCAGATCTTCCATGGCGACGTCCTGCACTACGAGGAGTTCGGGCGTAACCACCGCTTCGTGATCGCCACGCGCGGCATCGACCTGATGCGGGAGCAGCCCGAAGAGCGCTGGGACATGCTGCAGGGCACGAGCCCGCTGTACTTCCTGTTCCCGAACGTCCAGTTCTCGTTCGGCCCCGACAACGTGAACCTGATCAAGATCTATCCGCACCCGGACGATCCCAGCCGTTCTCTAACACGCGTGGCCCACTACCTCACCCCCGAGGCACTCGCGCTGGCCGCGGCCGAGTCCGACGTGCAGAAAGTCACGGCCGAGAACGTGTACGACCGCGACGGCTTCGATCGAAACTACGGCGAGCCGGTGGTCTTCGACATCTCGGCGTTGTTCGAGACGTTCGACAGCACCATCGAGAAGGAAGACTACCTGATGGGAGAAACGACACAGCGTGCAGCCGACAACGGCACGCTCGATCACGTGATCTTCGGTCGCAACGAGCCCGCGCTGCACCACTACCATCAGCACTACCGCCAGGCGCTGGGCATGGCGCCGCTCGAGCGTTTCGACGGCACGAAGTGAGCGCGGCACACGGGCATAGCGCGGCCAATCGCAAAGCGCCGTCCGGGCTCCGGGTGCGACCGCAGTCGCGTGCGCGGCTGATCATCCGGACGGCGACGGCGGCAACCCGAACAAGGCTCCCTGCATGATGGGCGTGATGAAGGCCGCCTGGTCGAGCGTGAGGTAGAGGCCGCGGCCGCGTCCGTGTCTGCGTCGATGCCGGCGTGCGTGCTCTTCTGACCAGAAGAATACTGATCTTCGTCAGAACACATCGATGATCGTCGGCTGCTTCAGCTTCGCGAAGTCGACGATCGGCAGGTAGGCGAGTGGTGCGGCCTCATCCTCGACCCGATAGTGGAGATCGCTGCGGATCTCGAGGCGCATCGGTCGGGAGCAACAGACGCACTCCGTCTCGTAGACGACAGCCACCGGTTTCGCCCTGAGCCGCCCTTGCACGAAGGGCATGGCGAGAGTGTCGATCGCTCAAGGCGAGTACGCGTCCTCGCCGGTGTCCACATGCGCGTGGTGCGGCGTCTTCTCGACGGTGACCGGGTACGCCCACGTGACGGCGCCGTGTTCGTCGCGCGCCAGGAACGTGAGCCGCCGGGCCAGATCGGCCAGGATCTCTTCGACGCGCCGCTCGGGTTGGTCCAGCCCCGCAGCAATCGTTCTCAGCGACAACGGCACGCCCGCGCGCAAGAGTTCGACGACGACGAAGTGGTGGACGCGCCGATGATCGGCCGTCATGAAGCCGAGCCCGGCGGTGACCTTGCGTGCGCCGGCGCGTATGGCGGCCTTCCATACGAAGCCGGGAACGGGAACCATCGTGCGGCCGACGCCGAGAAGCGCGCGATCCATCATCGGGACGGTCATATGCGGAACCTCCACTGAACGGTCAAGGCGAGTGCACTACGGGCAGAGTGCGCCCATGAACGGGCATGCACCACCGGTTCGCAGCAGCGACGTTGCCAGGGGGGAGCGACGGGTGAAAGCTTCGTGCCGATGTCATTTTCGCTAGAGGTTGCGGTACTCGTCGGCGGCGTCCTGCTGCTCGCTGCGGTGCTCGCCGGCAAGCTGTCCAGCCGCCTGGGGATTCCGTCGCTGCTCGTGTTCCTCGCGGTCGGCATGCTCGCCGGATCCGAGGGCATCGGGGGCATTGAGTTCGAGTCGGCCGAGGTCGCCCGGTCCGTGGGCGAGGTGGCGTTGCTCATCATCCTCTTTGCCGGCGGCCTCGCGACGGACTGGCGCTCGGTCCGTCCGGTGCTCGCCCCCGGCCTCGTGCTCGCCACCGTCGGCGTCGCGCTGCCCACGCTCGTCCTCGGGAGCTGCGCCTGGTTCCTGCTCGGGGAGTACTCGTCTTTCGACCTCGGCACGACCGGGCTCACGTGGCCCGAGGCCTTGCTGCTCGCCGCCATCGTGAGCTCCACCGATGCGGCGGCCGTCTTCTCGGTCTTCCGGACCAGCAACGTGCGGCCCTCGCCCCGCCTCCGGGCTCTTCTCGAGTTCGAGTCCGGGAGCAACGACCCCATGGCGGTGCTCCTGACGACGGGCCTTCTTGGTTTCATGACCGGTTCGGACGGATCGGCCGGAGCGCTGGCCGGTACGCTCGCGTCGCAACTGCTGCTCGGTGGCCTGATCGGCTTCGTGCTCGGCCTTCTCGGAGCCTGGCTGGTGAACCGCGCCGATCTTCCGGACGCCGGGCTCTACCCGCTGCAGGTAACCGCCTTCGGTCTGGTGGCCTTCGGTGGCGCGGACCTCATCGGAGGCAACGGCTTCCTGGCGGTCTACGTCACCGGCGTGGCGCTTGGAAACCGGATCGATACCGAGAAAGCGGGCGTCCTGGCGTTCCACGACGGACTCTCCTGGCTCGCGCAGATCGCGATGTTCGTGGTTCTGGGCCTGCTCGTGTTCCCGTCCCGAATGCTCGGCGTGGCTCCAGTGTCGATCGCGCTCGGTCTCCTCCTCATGTTCGTGGCGCGACCGGTGGCCGTGGTCGTGTGCCTGCTGCCATTTCGACCGAAGCGCAACGAGCTCGCCTACACGTCGTGGGTTGGTCTTCGGGGTTCCGTCCCGATCGTGCTGTCGACCTTCCCGGCTTCGTACGGCGTGGCGCGCGGCGATCAGATCTTCGACGTCGTCTTCTTTCTCGTGATCACGTCCGTCCTGATCCAGGGCCTCACGCTGGTGCCGAGCGCGCGCTGGCTCGGGGTGACGCAGACGAACGACACCCCCTAGCCCGGACTATTCATCAACGCTCGTCGCGAGACGCCGAAGTATGCGTCAGGTCGGGGCAAGCACAGTGATGAGAGAGGAGGCGTACTGGAACAGTACGTCGACGAGCGAAGAGCGAGCACGGCCCGGGATGATGCGAATTTCGGCGTCGTGGCAGAGTGCTTCATGAATAGTCCGGGCTAGGCGGCAGGGCCGCCCGCGCTCATTCGAGGACTACCGGCGCGAGCGCGCCTGCTTCTCTGAGCCCACCGGAGGCTAACCGGAAGCCTCCGAGCAGCTCTTCCATGCGATCGCTCCATGCAAGGTCGGCGTCGCGATCGCTGCGGCGTCCCCGCGCTCCGGGTTGATCACATAAGCGGGAGTGCTAGAAGCCGCGCAATGAGCGAAAGCCCTGGCTCCACAGGCCAGCAGCTTGCCTGGCAGCCGCGACCACTCGAGCCGTTCGGACCGCTCGACGGCGCGCACGTCTCGATTTCACGCTTCTCCCCGCAGCGAGATGCCGGAGAGTTCGTCGAACGCCTCTGCAACCGCAGTGACGCAGCCCTGTGGCGCTACCTCCCCTTCGAGCCTTTCGACTCCGCGAAGAACGTGACCGACTTCTTCGCCTATGTAACCGAGCACGACGGGTGGATTCCCTACGTCTTCCGTCGTCTCGAGGACGGGCTGCTCATCGGAACGGCGAGCCATATGCGAGTACGGCCCGACGCCGGCTCGGCCGAGGTCGGCTTCGTCCTCTACTCGAGGCTCATGCAACGCACCATCGCTGCAACCGAGGCGATGTATCTGCTGGCGCGCAACGTGCTCGGCGAGTCGGGATACCGCCGCTACGAGTGGAAGTGCAACGACGAGAACGAGGCGTCGAAGCGCGCGGCTCGCCGGCTCGGCTTCGTCTTCGAGGGCGTGTTCCGCCAGGATATGGTCGTCTCCGGCCGCAATCGCGATACCGCCTGGTTCTCACTTCTCGACCGCGAATGGCCCGAAGCGACGCGGGCCTTCGAGACGTGGCTTGCCCCCGAGAACTTCGACGCCAACGCCATCCAGAAACGATCCCTCGCGGCCATCCGCAATCCCGGAGTCGCATAGCAGCTTGTTGGACACGAAGGCGCCGCCGTGGCGCCCCCGCCTGAGTCGTGCGCGCGGGCTGCGATCGCGCGACGATTTGGGCTGGCGATTGGTACCAACCCCTCGCAGCATACGGCGTATCCACAGCGGAAACTGACCACGCGTCGGGGCGTCGGGACAGAGCGTCATTCTCACTTGACATGCTGTCAGGCCGCCGGGTACACCGCATGAACGATGATTCAGCGATCGAGAGTGTTCGCGTCGGCCGCCGCCAGAGCAGAGGCCCACGCGGTGCAAGACCAGCCGTTGCGCTCCATCCCGCTGGAATCCCAAGCGCAGCGTCGGCGCGCGCAGCTCATTCGCGCGGCCGCGATGCTGATCGAGTCCAAGGGCGTCGACAACCTGCGCATGGCGGAGGTCGCGAAGGTTGCAGGTTGCTCGCGACAGGTCGTCCACAGCTACTTCGCCCGGCGAGAGGACCTTCTCATCGCCGTCCTCGCCGACTTCGAGAGAATTCTGCAGCACAAGCTCGGCTCGCTCGAAGAGCTTGTCATGGACCCGAGCACGTTCGGGCCCGACCAGCTGGCGGACTGGGGGCACCGGGTTGCGGGCGCGGCGTGGGCGCTCATCGCGGAGGAAGGGGCCGCCGGTCTATTTCTGGCAGCTTCGCCGTATGCGAGCCCGGCGGTTGCGGACCGCGTCGTGCACGTACGCCAGCCGTTCGTGGAGCGGTGGATGGGCTATATCGAGCCGGTCCTGTCGACGCGGGCCGACGCGGAAATGATCGTCGAGCTGTGGATCGCCACCTTTTACCAGCTCGCCCTCAAGTGGCGGGCGGGTGAGGTCAGTCTCGAAGAAGGAAATACTTTGCTGATCCGCTACTGCGTATCGATCCTGCAAGGGATCGCCGCAAGTGAACAGGAGGAATCATGAAGACTTCGGAACTCAAGACGAGAACGCTCGGGCTATTCGGGCTGATCCTCGGCATGTCGCTGTTGCTCTGCCGGGTGGGGGACGCCGAGGCGCAGACGCTGCGCGTACTGGTGGCCAATGACGACGGCATCGGCGCCACGGGTACGAACGGGGGGATCGACGTTCTGGTCGACGAGCTCCGATCGAATCCGAACCTGATCGTTCGGGTGGTGGCACCCGATGTGAACAAGAGCGGCTCGGGAGACAGCAAGACCGAGCCCCCGAACACGATCACGGTGACACCCGGCTCGACGGCTGGCACCGCGACCGAACCCGACGACAAGGCGGTCGACGGATTCCCTGCCGACTGTGTGCTCTACGGGGTGCTCGGTCTCGGCTTCGCTCCGGATCTCGTCGTTACCGGAATCAACGGCGGACAGAATCTCGGCCGCGAGATCGGCGCCAGTATCTCCGGAACCGTCGGCGCAGCTCTGACCGCAGGACGCATGGGAATTCCGGCGATCGCCGTCAGCCAGCAGCGCAACGGGACCGACTACACGGCTGCCGCGAAGTACGTCGCCAACCTAGTCGAGACCTTCAGAACCAAGAAGAGCTTCGCCAAGAAGCTGGTCAACAAGAACGGCCTCGGACAGGCCGCAATTCTCAACGTGAACGTGCCGACCTGCACGACGGGCTCGATCCGCGGCGTCGCGCTGGTACCGCTAGCCCAGCTCCTCACGTTCACCGGTTACGTGGAACAGGTCACCCCCGGCGTCTTCCTGCCGACATGGATCAACAACGGCGCCGCCGCCATCATCGGTGAGGCCGACTGCACCTCGACCGTCGAGGACCCGACCAATGACCTCGACGCGTTCTTGAACGGCTACATCAGCCTGACGGTGCTGAACCCGGACAAGACGGTCGACAACAAGCTCAAGCGCTTCAAGTCTCTCACCAAGGTCCCGTTCCAGTAGACACGTCGTCGCGCTCACATTGATCGGCGAAAGGGGCGATTCCGCTACGGGATCGCCACTTTGGCGTTTCCGACACCCGCGTGTGCGCTTCCCTCGGCCGCTGCACTTGGATAGCAGACATCCATGAGCACCGAGCCAAGCGCGAGTCCCGAAATCACAGGCGGCGAGCTCCTCGTCCGCTGCCTCGCCTCCGAGGGCGTCAAGATCCTGTTCGGCCTGCCCTGCCCCGAGATCGAGCCGATCCTCGCCGCGCTCGAGCCCAACGGCCTTCGCTTCGTGCCCATTCGTCACGAGGCGGCCGCAGTCCACATGGCCGAGGGCGTGTACAAGACAACCGGACAGGTCGCCGCCGTCATCGGTAACCCCGGGCCCGGTTCCGCCAACCTCGTGCCGGGCGTCGTCACCGCGCTGCACGAGGGCGTTCCGGTGGTGGTGATCACGGCCCAGCATCGACTCGGCGTCGTGTACCCCGCGCCCCCCTCGACATTCCAGGGCCAGGACCAGATCGATCTGTTCAAGCCGGCCGTGAAGTGGGGCGCGCCGATTCACGTCTGGGACCGCATCCCCGATATCATGCGCATCGCGTTTCGCGAGATGTGGAGCGGCCGTCCGGGTCCGGTCCATATCGAAATGCCGATGACCGTGATCTACCAGCCCGGTAGCCCCGCCGCCGCCCCGATCTGGCAGCCGCGGCAGTCACGCGCCGCGCAGCCGCAAGCATCGCGCGAACAGCTCGAGCAGGCGGCACAGATGCTCACGGCGGCCGAACGGCCGGTGCTGTTCGCGGGCACGGGCGTCGATCGCTCCGCCGCCAACGACACGCTGCTCGACGTCGCCGAACTGCTCGGCTGCCCCGTCATCACCACGATGTCGGGCCGCAGCGCGATGCCGACCGACCATCCCGCGCGCGTGTACGGCTTCGGGCCGGGTGCCGATGTCGTCAGAAAGGAAGCCGACGTCATGCTGGTGGTGGGCTCGCGCATGGGAAATCTCGAGCTGCCCTACGACAAGTACTGGGGACCGGCTGGCAAGCATCGCATCATCCAGATCGACATCGATGCGAGGAACATCGCCGTCACCCGCCCCGTCGAGCTCGGCATCGTCGCCGACGCGCGCACCACGCTCGAGGCGCTGG
>SPBQ01000303.1 GCA_004525875.1 Myxococcales bacterium | reverse complement strand
CGCTTCCGTGCGCACCTCCAGCCGCTCATCAAACGCAACCCGTTCTTCTCGGCACGCGTCAACATGCGCGTACTGTTCGACGTCACCGGGCCGCACGGCGGGCGCTGGGTCGCCGACTTCCGCGATGAGCCGCATGAGGACATTGTCTATCTCGACCGCGGCGAAGAGTGTCCGTATCAGTTCGAGTTCGAGGCTCGCAACGTCGACCAGGTCCTGCGCGGCGAGCTGTCGTGGGAAGACCTGCTGCTGTCGCTTCGCTTCAAGGCCAGCCGCAATCCCGATCGCTACAACCAGCACCTGTTCTCGTTCCTCAAGATGGCCGACCACGCCGCCCTGCAGGCGATCGCCACCGCCGAGATGGCGCTCGAGGCGGTGCCGACCGACACGTTCGAGCTGGAAACGGGCGGCTCGCGCTACGAGATCCAGCGATTCTGCCCACATGCCGGGTCGGATCTGAGCGAGGCCGAGGTCGGCGACGGCGAGATCATCTGTCCCGGGCATCGCTGGCATTTCGCCCTCGACACCGGTGCCTGCGCCCAGTCCGACTACCGCATCCACTGCCGCCTGCTCGGCCCCGCCGGGACCGAGAAGAAAACCGGCTAAACCGCGCTCCACGATCCGCTTCGCGGCCGTTCCGGATCTCGGGTTGGCATGTCCCGGCGTGCCGACTAGGATCCGCCGCCTCGCACTCCAGCCTTCCACCCCCGCTTGCCGTCCCGGGCACGAGCGCCGCCGCCCACGGAGCTTTCGAGGAAAATGCAGAGCAACAAGTCGCGTCTCGAGTTGATCGAGGTCGAAACCGGCACCGCCGTCGAGGACCTTGCGGAGGCCGTCCGCGACGGTCTCGCCGCCACGAGAAAGACACTACCGTGCCGGTTCTTCTACGATGAAGAGGGCTCGCGGATCTTCGAGGAGATCTGCGAGTTGCCGGAGTACTACCCGACGCGCGCCGAACGCGAGATCCTCGCCACGAACGCCAACGAGATCGCCGGCCTGTTCGCCTCACCGACGGCCCTCGTCGAACTCGGCAGCGGGAGCTCCGTGAAGACCCGGCTGCTGATCGAGGCTTTTCTGCGTCGGCATGGCGCGCTCAAGTATGTCCCGGTCGACATCTCTCGCAGCATGCTGGAGGAAAGCGCCCACGCGTTGCTCGACAGCTACCCCGGCCTCGAGATCCTCGCGATTGCTGCCGAGTACCACCACGGCCTGAAGAAAGTGGGAGCGAAGAAGTTCGACCGCAAGCTGATCCTGTGGCTCGGGTCGAGCATCGGCAATTTCGACCCCGAGGGCGCGGCGTCCTTCCTCGAACGCGTGCGGCAATCGACGAACGACGGTGACCACCTGCTGGTGGGCATCGATCTGCGCAAGAGCCGCGAGACGCTCGAGCGCGCGTACGACGATCCCCGCGGCGTGACGGCCCGCTTCAACAAAAATCTACTGGCCCGCATCAACCGCGAGCTCGACGCTGACTTCGACCTCGAGATGTTCACGCACCATTCGGTGTGGAACGACGCGGACGGCCGCATCGAGATGCACCTGGAAAGCACGGCTGAGCAGGTCGTCGAGATCGGAGACCTCGATATGACGGTACGTTTCGCCGAGGGTGAAACCATCCACACCGAGTGTTCCTACAAGTTATCCCTCGAGCAGATCGAGAACCTCGGAGCCGACGCTGGCTACCGCCTCGAGCGGCAGTGGCTCGATTCCAGGCGGCGGTTCAGCGTGAATCTGTTCGCGCCCGCATGCTCGAGCTGAGCGGAGTAGAGAAGACGTTCGCCGGGGTCCGGGCGCTCGGACCGATCTCGCTCGACGTCGGGGCCCGCCGGACCGTGGCACTGCTCGGACCGAGCGGCTGCGGCAAGTCGACGCTGCTCAAGCTGGTGCTCGGCCTGCTCCGGCCCGATGCGGGCGTGGTGCGCTTCGAAGGCCGCATCGTCGGCGGCGCGGCTCTGACCGCTGCTCGCCGCCGCATGGGCTACGTCATCCAAGACGGCGGGCTGTTCCCGCACCTGACGGCCGCCGGCAACGTCTCGCTGATCGCGCGCCACCTCGGCTGGGAGCCGCGCCGCATCGAGCAGCGAGTCGAGGCGCTCGCACGTCTCGTCCGTTTGCCGATGTCGGTGCTCGGTCGCTACCCCGCCGAACTCTCCGGGGGGCAGCGTCAGCGTACCGGGCTGATGCGAGCATTGATGCTCGATCCCCACCTTCTGCTGCTCGACGAGCCTCTCAACGCTCTCGATCCGCTGGTACGTCGCGACCTCCAGAACGACTTGCGCGTCATCTTCGAACGCGTCGGCAAGACGGTGATCCTGGTAACTCACGACGTCGCCGAGGCCGCGTTCTTCGCCGACACGATCGTCCTCATGCGCGACGGCTGCATCGCACAGGCCGGCTCGTTCGACGCGCTCGTTCGCACGCCCGCCGACCCGTTCGTCACCCGCTTCATCGAGGCCCAGCGCTCGACGCTTCCCGGGGAGCGCTCCGCACCGGGTTCCGAGCACGACCCCTCCTCCTCTGCCGAACCATGACGCCACTCGTCCCCGCCCTGTTCGCAGCCGCGCTCTTGGCGCCCACCGCGGCACCGGCCGGCGCCGCCGCTTCAGGGCCGGTCGTGATCGGCTCGAAGAAGTTCACCGAATCGGTGATCCTCGCGGAGATCGCGGCCGGCCTCCTGCGCGACGCGCGCGTGGAGCTGACGCTGCGCAGCGACCTTGGCGGCACGCGGCTGCTGTGGAACGCGCTGCGCGCAGGGGACATCGACCTGTACCCCGACTACACGGGCACCATCCGCCACGAGATCCTGGCCGGCGAAGCCGGCGACGGCGCTCTCGCCGCGCTCGCCGCCGCACGCGGCGTCGCGCTGAGCGGTGCGCTCGGATTCAACAACACGTACGCGATCGGCATGAAGGAGTCTCTCGCCCGCAAGCTCGGCATCGAGCGCATCTCCGATCTGCGCGGCTTCCCCGCGCTGCGCTTCGGCTTCACCAGCGAGTTCATGGATCGCGCCGACGGCTGGCCGGGCCTGCGTCGTCACTACGGTCTGCCACAGGCCAGCGTGCGCGGCCTGGACCACGATCTGGCCTATCGCGGCCTCGCCAGCGACGGCATCGACGTGACCGACGCTTACTCCACCGACGCCGAGATCAGGCACTACCGCTTGCGCGTGCTCGACGACGACCTCGAATACTTCCCGGCTTACCAGGCGCTGTTCGTCTACCGCACCGACCTCCTCGAGCGGGCACCGCGCGCCGTCGCCGTCCTCGAGCGGCTCGTCGGGGCGATCACCGCGCGCGACATGATCCGTATGAACGCGGCAGTGAAGATCGAGGGGCGCTCCGAAGGCGCCGTCGCAGCCGAGTTCCTGGCCGCTCGGTTCGGCATCGAGAGTACCGCCCGCCCGCCCGGCCGCGGCGGTGCGCTCTTCGAGCGCACGATCGAGCACGTGACGCTGGTCGGGTGGTCTCTGTCGGCGGCGATCGTCCTCGCGATACCGCTGGGCATCGCGGCTGCGCGACGGCGGCGAGTCGGGCAGATCATCCTCACGGTGGTCGGTGTCATCCAGACCGTGCCCTCGCTCGCGCTTCTCGTCTTCATGATCCCGCTGCTCGGCATCGGCACCGCTCCGGCGCTGGCCGCCCTGTTCCTGTACAGTCTGCTGCCGATCGTCCGCAATACGCACGCGGGTATCACCGGCATCGACCCCTTGCTCATCGAATCGGCCGACGCGATGGGCCTGCCGCGCGGCGCGCGGCTGCGCCGGATCGAGCTGCCGCTCGCCTCGCCCTCGATCCTCGCGGGCATCAAGACCTCGGCGGTCATCAACGTCGGCACCGCCACGCTCGGCGCGCTGATCGGCGCGGGCGGATACGGACAGCCGATCCTCACCGGAATCCGTCTCGACGACACCAGCCTCATCCTGCAGGGCGCAGTGCCCGCCGCCCTGCTGGCTCTCACCGTTCAGGCGGTCTTCGATCTGCTCGAGCGCGCGCTGGTTCCTCGGGGCTTGAGACTGGGCGCGTGACCCGGACGTCGGCCCGCGATAGGACGCTACCGTCGTGTGCGGCCGCTTCACTCTGACGACCACCGCCGACATCGTCGCCGACGTGTTCGGCGCGGTGCCCACCGCCGAATTCTCACCGCGCTACAACATCGCTCCGACCCAGACCGTCGCCATCGTGCGCTGCGCTGGATCGGGCG
>SPBQ01000021.1 GCA_004525875.1 Myxococcales bacterium | reverse complement strand
TGGTCCGGGATGCCGAGCGAGTTGGGAACGGCCGTCGGATAGTCGGCAGGCGTCTTCGTCCACTGGTTGCTCATGAGGATCGCATCGCTCTGGCCGTGATAGGCACCTTCGAACTTGAGGATCTTGTCGCGCTTGCGGAAAGCGCGCGCGAGCCGGATCGCGAACAGGACGCCGTCGGTGCCGGGGTTGCCGTAGACGACGCGCTCGGCGCAGGGCGTCGCCTTGACGATCTCCTCGCCGAGCAGAATCGACGCCTCGTTGGGAAGCAGGAAGCTGGTGCCGTGCTCCACGGCCTCACGTACGGCCGCGACCACCTTGGGGTGGGCGTGGCCGACGAACATGGGGCCGGAGCCGAGCAGGTAGTCGATGTACTCGTTGCCGCTCATGTCGATGAGCTTCGAGCCGCGTCCCTCGCGGACGACCATCGCCGAGTCGAGCGAGATCGTCGGCGTGCGGGCGCTGGCGGGAAGCAGCCTGGCCGCCTGGGCGAGTAATTGCTGCTCGTAGGCGGTGCGCGGCTTGCGTTCGAAAGGTCTCTTCATCGCGGTGCTAGCTCGGCATCATCTCGAAGAACTCGAGATAGTTGGCGAAGCGTTCGAGGATCTCGCGATCGGGGATCACGAACTCCTGGCGCTCGTACTCGTGCTTCCCGTGCTTGGCCTGGGGGTGCTCGGCCTCCCACTTCGCGAGTCGTCGCTCGCCTTCGGGCGATAGCTCCTGATCGAAGCGGGCGTAGATCCGCTTCACCGAACCGATCGGATCGGCCATGAAGTCGTCGAAGTCGAGATCGTAGAACTGCTCCGAGCCGTGCTCGCGCCGGTAGGCGACGCCGGCGTCGGCCGCGACCGCCCAGCTGTCGAGCTGCGCGTGAGCGATCGTCACCTCGTCGAGCCTCTCCTCGTGCATCCGGTGAATCTTGGCGAGGAAGCTCGTGTAGGACGCGATGACGGTGCGCGGGTCGCGATGGGTCTGCACGACGCACGCGTCCGGATAGACGTCGAACAGCGCGGGCAGCTGCCGCAGGTGAACCGGATACTTGATGAGCCAGCGCATCTGCGGGGACGTCGAGCCGATCAGCTGGATGAGCTTCTTGTGACGCACGTAGGCCCCACGGTGAGGCGTGTGGTGATACCACTCGCAATAGGAGGGGAGCGTGGCGCTGCATTCGAAGCGGTCGTCGGTGAAGCTCTGCGCGAGAATGTGGCCGCACTCCTCGGGCCAGTCGGCTTTCATCTCGTGAACGGTCATTAGGTCGGGTGCGTTGTTATAAAGGAAGTCGAGCGAAGCCACGGAGTGCTGGAAATCGGGGTGCGCGTCCCACTGCGCACGCGGCGGGCGCGGTTGTGGCTGCGCCGACAGCCAGTACTCGAGCTTCTGCACGCCCGGGTCCTGGCCCATCAGATAGTGCAGCGCCGTGCTGCCGGTACGGACCAGGCCGGTGATGAAGATCGGGCGCCGGACGTCGATCTCCAGCACGGCGGGGTTCTCTTTGAGGAGCTGCTCGCAGCGAAGTCGTGTGGTGAGGGAGGTCAGGACCTGATTGCGCAGGATCGAGCGTCCGAGCTCGCTCAGCGTGCGCGACTCGTCCAGCGAGCGAAGCAGGACGCCAAGGCCGTCGAGATAGGACGGGTCGCCGAAGTCGTCCGATCCCGCCTGCTGGACGGCTTCCTGGTGGAGGGTGCCCTCGGAGGCCACGAAGCTTCCGTGTGAATGCAGGTCGCTCACGATGCGAGGTCTCCAGTGCTTCCGCTTCGGTTGCCGCAGTCGCTCACGCGCGCAACGGTCTGCGCTGCATGAGCTCGAAGTCCGCGCCGCGGCTGATGCGGGCCAGGCCGAGCTCGCGTGGCGGCTGCTGGGGTGTGGCGTCGCGGTCGATGATCACGTCCCATGCCAGCCGTGCGTCCTCGGGCTCGGCGACCGGATGGCAACGTGCGTACGGGTTGATCGCTCCCGCGATCGCGTCGAGCGCCGGATGCGTCGCAGCCGCGAGACCGGCGAGCCACGAATAGCCATCGCCTTCTTCGAACGCCGGACAGTCGCGAATCGAGATGCGCGCTGACTGCGGAGCGGTGATCTCGATCCGAAAATCGACGTACGTTCGCGGCATGAAGTGAGGATGGAGCTGGAAGACCTTGGCGATCGCGTCGACTTCATCGCCCTCGATGGCCAGCTCCTTGCGCAGGCGGTGCGCCGCGAGCGCCGCGCTGCCGACCCACTGCTTGCGACCGAGCTCGATCGCCTGCTCGTCGCCGAATCTCTGGGCGACGCAGAGCATGTAGGCGCGCGTCAGAAGATGGGTCTGGACGCACGCTTCCTGGGCGACGATCAGCAGGGCCCGGTGGGAGAGGTCCTCGAGCTGGAAGCCCGGGTCGAACGGGCCGGAGTAATCGTCCCAGCCGCCGGGATCGCGGTTGGTCTTCGGCACGTCGATCGCAATCGTTGCGATCCGCGTCGCCCGCATGATCGGCAGATTCGGGTGCTGCTCGTAGGGCTGCGCCTCCTCATCGATGTAGACCTTCCATCGGCAGTGCGGGGAACGGTCGCTCGGCACCCTCGGCGGCCGGTGGATCGGCCGCATCTTCATGCGCGGGTTGGTGGCCGCGGCCGTGGCATCGAAGGTCGGATCCTCGATGTCGTGGCACATGAGCTTCACCTGATGCTCGCCGTACGGCTCGACGTCGAGCAACGCGCCGCAGTGGGGGAGCCAGAACTCGCCGTAGTCGGGCGAGTCGAGGTGGAACTGGAAGTCCATGAACTGGGGTGGTGCCCCGATCTCCATCTGAAGGTTCTTGAATACGGTCGCGACGTCGTCGCCCTCGAAGCTCAACGCGCGCTGCATCCGCTTCGAGTAGATCGGGCTCGCGCTCATCCACTCGTCGATCGAGAATTGCGTGTAGGTGTCGTTGCCGAACAACCCGAGGACCAGCGGTAGACCCACGCGGTCGACCAGGTGCCCTAGCAGCAGGTACTCTCGCCCGAGGCGGGCCAGCGCCTGACGCGAGAAGTTGGCGAGGCCGGTGTTCGGATCGAACGAACCGGCGTACGACGAAAGCATCGCCGTGTTGTATTCGCCGACCCGCTTCGAGTCGAGATGCGCGGTTTCAGTTGCTGCCGGCCTTGATCGGGGCGGCCGTGTTGCGGTCGGCGGCGCTGTAGCCCGCGTCCCGGCACGCGCTGGCCTCCGGACTGCGCAGCTGCGACTGGACCGGGGTCGCGACCGGCGGGTCGGGAAAGTCCGGCTAAAGCCCCTGGCCCTCGAGGTGCCGCCTGGCGTGGCTGGGCGGCGAGATTGCGGCGGCGCGAGAAACTTGATTACTTCCTTCTATAGATGGCCCCCAAGAAGCCCACCGACGACACCGACTCCCTGGCCCAGGCCGTCATGGAGGAAGCCCGCGAGGAGAGGCTCGACAGCCTGCGCGGCCCTGAGAGTGCCGAGGGCCTGGCGCTCGGGCGCGCCGTCGGCCAGAACCTGGCCCGCCATCGTAGCGAGCAGGGGCTCGATCTGCGCGCCGTCGCCGACCGCAGCGGCATCCGCATCGATCTGCTCGAGATGCTCGAGGCCGGCCAGGCGGTGCCGAGCCTGCGCGCCGTGTGGTATCTGGCCACCGCGCTGGGGGTGCCGTTCGGTGCGCTGCTCGAGAACACCGTACTGGCCGAGGTCTCTGACCCCGAGTTCCGCGTCCAGCGCTCCGACCGCGGCAACGTGATCACCGATGCGGCGGGTCAGTTCCACTCGCGAGTTCTGTTCATGGAGGGCGATCCGCGTACGCCCGAGGTCTACGAGCTCACGCTCGACCCCGGCTGTGTCGAGCCGGCTGATGCACACGCGCGCAACACCTACGAGCACATCGTCGTTCTGCGCGGTACGCTCATCGTCCGGGTGGGCGAGAAGGAGGCGCGGCTCGGCCCCGGCGATACGATCTTCTTTCGCGCCGACGTGGCGCACGGTTACGAGAACGCGGGCGGCGAAGCGGTCGTCGCGCACCTCGTGATGCAGTACGCGCCCGACCCGCACTGATCACGTGCCGCCGATCGAGCGGCCTGCTCGGAGCTTCACTTGACCCCGCCGGATTCAAGAGAGCCAAATGAGCAAGACTCCGAACGTCGCTCAGGTTCTGCTGGATGTCCTCGCCGACGCCGGCGCGCGTGACATCTTCGGGGTGACCGGCGACGCGCTGAACACGCTGCTCGAGGCGATCCGCCACGACGATCGGTTCCGCTGGTACGGCGTTCGCCACGAGGAGAACGCGGCCTACGCGGCCTATGCTCAGGCCGATCTCTCGGGAAGCATCGGCGTGTGCGCGGGCACCGTCGGTCCTGGCGCTCTGCATCTCATCAACGGGCTCTACAACGCCAAGCGGGAGGGAGCCGGTGTGGTGGCGATCACCGGTCAGGTGGCCCGCATCGAACGAGGTACCGGCTACTTCCAGGAGGTCGACCTCACGAAGGCCTTCGACGACATCTGCGGCTACCAGGCGATCGTCGTATCTCCGGAGCAGGCCGGCCGGGTCATCGAGATCGCCGTGCAGAAGGCACTGGTCGAGCGGTGTGTGGTCCGCATCGAGCTCCCCGTCGACATCATCGGGGCGCCCATCGAGGCCCGGCACTTCCTACACCCGCTCACTCACACCACACCTGCGCTGGTGCCCGACGACGCCAGCATCGACCGAGCGGCCGCGGTCATCGATGCCGGGCACAAGGTGACGATCTTCGCCGGCGTCGGCTGTCGCGATGCCAGGGACGAGGTCCTCGCCCTCGCCCAGCGGCTACACGCCCCCATCGTGCACACGCTGCGCGCGAAGGACATCTTCGACTACGGCGATCCCAACGTCGTCGGCCTCACCGGCCTCATCGGCAACCCCGCCGGATACCACGCCGTCTGGGAGTGCGACGTGCTGGTGATGCTCGGGACCAACGTCCCCTACGACGGGTTCATCCCCGACGGCATCGAGATCGTGCAGGTCGATCGCGCGGTCGAGAACCTCGGGCGCCGTGCGCCGGTGACGGTGGGCATCGTGGGTTCGGCCAAGGAGACCGTCGCCGCCCTCGTGCCCAAGGTGAAAGCCCGGACGAACGATCGATATCTCCACCATCTCGGCAAGTTGCGGGACAAGTGGCTGAAAGCCATGGACCATCAGGCCGATCTCTCGCGGACCGACGAGCCGCTCCACCCGCAGCTCTTCGCCAAAGCGATCAGCGATCGGGCTGACGACGACGCCTTCTTCGGCGTCGATGTCGGAGAATGCACGGTGTGGGTTGCCCGCCACGTGAGCATGGCGGGTGCGCGTCGGATGGCCGGATCGTTCAACCACGGCTCTCTCGGTGCGGGTTACCCGGTGGCGATCGGTGCAGCGGCGCTCGACCCGACCCGACAGGTCTGGGCGTTGGTGGGCGACGGAGGGTTCGGGATGGCCATGCAGGACCTGGTCACCGCGGTGCGCTTCGATTGGCCGGTGAAGATCCTCGTGTTCGACAACAGCGAGCTGGGTTTCGTGAAGATGGAGACCGAGGTCGCGGGATTGCCCCTCTATCCCGATGCCACCAAGCTCCAGAATCCCGACTTCGCGGCGTATGCCCGAGCGTGCGGAGCGGGTGCGGCCAGGGTCGAGTCGGCGGCCGATATCGTCCCTGCCGTCGAGGCGGCGATCGCCCACGACGGCCCGTTCCTCATCGACGCGGTGGTTTCACCGGGTGAGCTCACGATGCCGCCGCATCCCGACTTCGCGATGGCCTGGGGTTTTGGCCTCTCGAAGGCAAAGGAGGCGCTCATCGGTATCCGGGGTGAGCACGAGCAGTGGAACGGGTGGCGTGACGAGCTGCGGGCGAACCTCCGCAAGGACACGTTCGAGTCCCTCTAAGCGTAGGCCGGCTCCCCTGCGCGTTCCACGCGGCCCGCGCACGACAGCTTCTTTCCGTCGATCGACGCTCCGTCGAGGGCTGGAGAACCAGGCAGTTCCCTTTCTTTACATAGGCTCGGTCGGATGGTCCACCCGTGCCTGGTGCCGCAGAGCCGACGGCTTTCCCGGTGAACGCCGACACCCGCAAGCGAGACCAGGGGAGGCAACGATGAGTCGCACGATCTGCGAGAGTCTGCTCGACGTGCTGGCGGAGGCCGGCGCGCGGGACATCTTCGGTGTCACCGGCGACGCGATCAATCCGCTGGTCGAGGCGATTCGCAAGGACGATCGCTTCCGATGGATCTGCGTGCGCCACGAGGAACACGCCGGCTACGCAGCCGCGGCGCAAGCCGAGCTCACCGGCAAGATCGGCGTTTGCGCCGGGACTTCCGGGCCGGGCGCGCTGCATCTGATCAATGGGCTCTACAACGCTCAGAAGGAAGGTGCGGGTGTAGTCGCGATCACGGGACAGGTGCCGCTGGCCGGACGCGGCAGCGACTTCCACAAGGAGATGGATCTGACCAAGGTCTTCGATGACGTCTGCGACTACCAGGCGATCATCGACTCGCCGTCGCAGATGCCGCGCATGGCCGAGATCGCCGTTCAGCGCTCGCTCACCGAGCGCGTCGTCACACGCATCGAGCTTCCCGCCGACATCATCGGCAAGGAGATCGCGAGCGAGCACTTCACACGTCCACTGGTCTACGCGTTGCCGCGATGTGCACCGGAGGCGGCCGAGCTCGCACGGGCCGCCGAGATCATCAACGCCGGCAAGCGCGTCACGCTGTTCTGCGGAATTGGCTGCCGCGAGGCGCGCGAGCAGGTGCTGGCGCTGGCCGAAAAGCTCGGAGCGCCGATCGCCAACACGCTACGGGCCAAGGATATCTTCGATTACACGGACGGCCCGGTTGTGGGGATGACCGGGCTGATCGGGAATCCCGCCGGGTTCCACGCGGTGTTCGACTGCGACGTCCTCCTCATGCTCGGAACCGACTTTCCATACGAGGAGTTCCTTCCCGACGGCCGGCCGATCATCCAGGTCGATCGCGACGTGAACCGCATCGGCCGTCGTGCTCCGGTCTCGCTGGGGCTGGTCGGTGACGTCGGTGCGACGCTCGACGCGCTCGACCCGCTCGTGAAGAAGGGCAACTCGGGCAAGTTCCGCGACAATCTGATCGAGATGCGCGACAAGTGGCTGGGCCACATGGAGGCACAGGCCGATCTGCGACGCACCGACGAGCCGCTGCATCCGCAGCTCTTTGCCAGGGCGATCAGCGACCGTGCGGCACACGACGCATTCTTCGCCGTCGATGTCGGCGAGTGCACGATCTGGGCGGCTCGCCAGATGAGCATGGCCGGCGGGCGCCGCATGGCGGGTGGCTTCAACCACGGCTCGCTCGGCTGTGGCCTGCCGGTGGCGCTGGGTGCGGCGGCGGTCGATCCGAGCCGCCAGGTGTGGGCGCTGTGTGGTGACGGCGGCTTCGGCATGTCGATGAACGACTTCGTCACGGCCGTTCGCTACGAGTGGCCGATCAAGGTGATCGTCTTCAACAACAGCGAGCTGGCCTTCGTGAAGATGGAGATGGAAGTATCGGGCCTACCGCGAAACGCCGAGGCCACGGGGCTCGTCAATCCCGACTTTGCCATGTACGCGAAGGCCTGCGGCGGCGAGGGTGTGCGCGTGGAGCATGCCACGGACATCGTGCCGGCCATCGAGCAGGCGCTCGCGTCGACGAAGCCGTTCATCATCGATGCGATCGTGAGCTCCGGCGAGCTGACGATGCCGCCTCACATCAAGATGGAGCAGGTCTGGGGCTTCGGCATCACGAAGGTCCAGGAAGCGATCATGGGGCTCGAGGGCGACCACTCGGTGTGGCAGGAGGGGCGCGACGAGTTCATGGCTACGCTGCGCTGATCGTCGCCGCTCAGACGGGCGAGAACGTCTTCGCGTCGGCCGACTCCCAGAACGGCTTGATGTGCTTGCTCACATCGCCTGCCAGTAGCTGACCCGGCTGGTAGAAGTCGTAGATCTGATCGAAGCGCCGCAGCTTGCTCTCCGAGCCGCGCTCGTAGAGGTGATGCGGCCTGAAATCGTTGGGGTGATCGAGCCCGCAGGCGGCGGTCATCTCGGCGAGCCCCTGGACGGTATTGCGGTGAAACTCGTGCGCGCGCTTGGCCTTGTCTTCGACCACGAGGGCGCGTGTCAGCCGTGGATCTTGCGTCGCCACACCGACGGGGCAGGTGTTGGTGTGGCAGCTCTGCGACTGGATGCAGCCGACCGAGAACATGAAGCCGCGTGCGATGTTGACCCAGTTCGCGCCCAGCGCCATGGCCGCCGCGATGTCGTAGCTACCGTTGCGCTTGCCGCTGGCCGCGATCTTGATCCGGTCGCGGACGTTGACGCCGACCAGCGCGTTGTGAACGAGCAGGAGGCCGTCGACCAGCGGCATGCCGGGGTGATTCGAGTACTCCAGGGGCGCGGCGCCCGTTCCACCCTCGCCGCCGTCGACCGTGATGAAATCCGGCGTGATCTGCGTCTCGACCATCGCCTTGCAGAGCGCGAAGAACTCGCTCGGGTTGCCGATGCAGATCTTGAAGCCGGTGGGTTTGCCGCCGCTCCTCTCGCGCAGCGCGGCGATGAACTCCAGGAGCCCGATCGGCGTGGAGAACATGGAGTGCCCGGGCGGTGAGAAGCAGTCCTGTCCCATCGGAACCCGGCGCGCGTCGGCGATCTCGTCGGTAACCTTCACCGCCGGCAGGATACCTCCGTGCCCCGGCTTGGCCCCCTGCGAGATCTTGAGCTCGATCATCTTGATCTGGTCGGCGGCGGCCTGCTCGGCGAACATGTCGATGCTGAAGCTGCCGTCGTCATTCCGGCAACCGAAGTAGCCTGTGCCGATTTGCCAGATGATGTCTCCGCCGGGCTCGCGATGGTGGCGGCTGAACCCGCCCTCACCGGTGTCGTGGGCGAAACCGCCGAGCTTCGCCGCCGTGTTGAGGGCACGGATCGCGTTTCCGCTGAGCGCGCCGAAGCTCATCGCCGAGATGTTGATGACCGACGACGAGTAGGGCTTCGCACAGTCGGGCCCACCGACGTCGATGCGGAGCTTTCGCTCGGCATCCTCGATGATCGGCTTCGGAATGATCGAGTGAGCGATGAATCCGTAGCCGGCGGCGTACACGTCCAGCTCGGTACCGAACGGCTTGAGGCCCTCGATGTCCTTGGAGCGTTCGTAGATGAGGGTGCGCTGGTCGCGGTTGAACGGCCGGCCACTGAGGTTGCTCTCGACGAAGTACTGATGGAGCTCGGGCCCCGCGCTCTCCAGCAGAAAACGCAGATGACCGAGCACGGGGTAGTTGCGCAGAATGCTGTGGCGGCGCTGGCTGACGTCGTAGACGCCGAGCAGGAGCAGGAGTCCGAAGAACCCGGCCGGCCACACAAACCCGAGCGAGACGGTCCCGGTAAAGTAGCCGAACAGTGCCGTCAGGATGCCGAGCGTCGGCATGACGTAACCACGAATCTGATGCAGCAGGTCCATCTTATGATCTCCTCGCGCGCGTACCGGGCTCGTTCGCGCCGATGTCGCGGGATCGTAACGAGTCGCTTGCCGTGTGGGAAGAAGGAGTGCCCCTGCCTCTCACGTATCGGGATCGAACCGTTTGAGACGGAGATTGATCGAGATCAGCCCGAGCGCGGCCAGCGCCAGCAGCAAGCCCGACCCGGGCATGTGCATCCACCACGGCGTGGGCCATATCTCTAGGGACGATGTGACCGTCGCGTGATCGTCGCCGTGACGGACGAACGTGCGCAGGCTCCACGTGCCCGCCTGGTGAACGTGGAAATGAGCGGCGTACAAGAGCTTGTTGTGCGCGTCCTCGCGTGTGGCGTCGACGTGAACCGTGGTAGCGGAGAGCTCTCCAGGCGCGCGCTCGGCGTCCGGCTTGGCGTCGAGCTCGGCGATGGGCTCGCCGATACGCTCGAGCTCGAGCTCGACATGGGCGTCGAGCAGCGGCCGCCAGTCAGCGAGTGGCTGCACCATCACGCTGATGTCGACGGCGTGGGTCCTCAACGGGTTCGGCAACGTGAAGATCGAGACGCGAAACGGGCCCGCCGTCTCACTGAGCTGGACCTTGCCGCCGTCGGCGATTGCGGGACCGGGGACGGCGAAGAGCGCGCACGCGAGCACGACCGCGGCCACATCCGAGGGCCGCACACGGGGCGCCGTGTGCGGCGACTCGAGCATGCGCACGACGAGGATCGCCACCGGTAGCAGGAACGCGATCGACCCCGGCACCCACATGATCGCGCCGGCGGCGATCTGATCGTCTTGCACCGAGAAGTTCCACAGCCGCGGCGCGGCGGCATAGGGTGGGTAGATCACGCGCTCGCTGAACGCGAAGATAGCCGACAGTGCCGTGTTCTGAATATCGGCCAGCAGCAAGTAGGCCACGATCGCGGCGGTCGGCCATGCTGCGCGACTCGGCCACGGCAGGACCACCGGCCACCAGAACAGCAGCGCTGTCGTGAAGAAGCAGGCGTGCTCGGTCCAGTGCCAGAACGGTGAGTAGAGTGCCATCGCGTAGGGCCCCGGGAGATGCCAGATCCAGGTGGCCGCTACGAAGACGAGCCACGCGGTGGCCGGTCGTGTGAGCCGCTGTCCGAGTCGGCGCAGCGCGGGCCATGCGAGGAACGGTCCGAGAACCGGTTTGACGATCCGGGGAGGTAGCCCGCGCAGCAGGGGCGCGCTCGGACACCCGAGCAGCAGCAGCGGCGGTGCGATCATCATGAGCAGCAGGTGCTGGGTCATGTGGGCCGAGAGCAGGAAGCCGCTGAATGCGTCGAGCGGCGAGGCGAGCGCGACGAAGAGCGTGAGCAGACCGCCGAGGAACGCGATCGCGCGCCAGGCAGGAAAGCGATCGGCAACCTGGAACCGCAGCGCGCGCCAGCCGCGAACGTACACGATCGCCGTCGCCGCGAGCATCAGCAACAGCCCCGCGTCGAGGTGCCACGACGAGAGTGCGGCGACGGTGACGGGATCCATGACGTCCCCTCAACGGCGTTCGGCGGCTGCGGCGTCGCGCTCGGGCGCACGGCTGGCCGTGTGGAGCGTCTCCATGAACGCGACCAGTGCAGTCACCTCGGCGGGTTTCAGGTTCTTGCCGTAGGCGGGCATGTTGCCGCCGCCTTGCAGTACCTGACGGATGAGCTGATCGCGCGTGCGACGGACGGCCACGCCGTCGAGCGCCGGGCCGCGCTCGCCGCCGTCGCCGCCGAGCGCGTGACAGTTGCGGCACTGCTTGGCCTGGATCACTACCGCGCCCTGCAGCTCGAGCGGAGTCCGCCCCTCGAGGTACTCGATCGGTGTCGGCGTGCTGCTCCACGCGTCCATCACCGGCGACCAGGCCGAGCGAACCGCCAGGCTGGTGAGCGCCCCGATCGTGAGGAAGACCATCACCACACCGACGACCGCGACCGGCCGGCTACGTGGGCTCTTCTCGCCCGTGCCGGAGATGAAGGGCAGGGCGAAGAGCAGGCCCAGCCCCACGACCGGCGCCGCGAGGAGGAGGAACGTCTCGAGGTAGGGCGGCAGCAGCGCGAGCGCGGCGAACAGCCAGAGGAAGAAGAAGTCCGGCCGCGGCGCGGTATGGATCAGCGTCGGGTCGGGCTCCCCGTTGGGGCCGAACGGTCCGAACACGGCCGCACACACGAAGATCGCCAGGATGACGAGGCCCGAAAAGACGATGTCCTTGTCGATCGCCTTTGGATAGAACGGCACGCCCTGCTCCTCGAGCAGCGCCTCGTACTCCTGGTGATAGGTCTCCTTCACCACCGGCTTGCCGGGCTCGGGGTACTCGTTGATGCCCGCGGTCAGTACCAGGCGCAGGTGCAGGGCCACGATGGCGATGATCGCGCCCGGGATGACGAACACGTGCAGCGTGACGAACCGCGAGAGCGTCTCGCCCGCAATGATCGGTCCACCGAGCACGAGATGGACGAGATCGTTGCCGATCAGGGGGACCCGGCCCATGATCGACGCGCCGATACCGAGGCCCCAGTAAGCGTCCTGATCGAAGCGCATGATCTGCCCGGTGAATGCCATCCCCAGTGTGCAGAGCAGCAGCAGCAGGCCGGAAATCCACGTCATCTCGCGCGGATACTTGTAGGCACCGAACAGGAAGACCTGCGCCATGTGCACGGCCATGATCGCGACCATGAAGTTGCTGCCCCAGCCGTGCAGAGCGCGCAGATACCATCCCAGCGGCTGCTGGAAGTTCAGGTACTCGAGGCTCGCCCAGGCCTGGCTGGCCGAGGGCTGGTAGACGAGCGCGAGACAGACGCCGGTGACGACCTGGATGACGAAGCAGACCAGCGTCGCGCTGCCGAACACGTAGAACCAGCTGCCCGCGTTCGCGGGCACGGTGTGGCCGGCGGTCGAGTCGAACAGCTTCGTGAGATGAAGTCGCTCGTCGAACCAGACCGCGATCGCCTGTAGACGGCTCATCCCTATACCGAGGGGGCGGCCAGCGTCGGGGTCTGACCGGCCTGTACCTCGAGCTGTCCGGCACGAACGCGGTACTGGTACTGGTACAGCGGCCGCGGTGGCGGGCCCGACGCGACCGTACCGTCCTCGTAATACACGCCTCCGTGACAGGGGCACATGAACAGCCCTGACTCCTGGAACCAGCGCACCGGGCATCCGAGATGCGTGCAGTTGATCGCGAAGATCTTGAACTCGTCGTCGTCCAGCCGCCGCACCCAGCACGGGATGTTGGCGGTCTCGCCGTCCCACGGAGCGGTGAACGGGTTGACGTACTGGCTGAGGCGGGTCTGGCCGACGCGGAAGCCGTCGACGGGGCCGAGCGGGATCCATGCTTGCCACGCGCGGCTGCGAAGCGACGACAGGATGTAGCCGATGATCGGAACACCGATGAGCGAGGCCGCGACCACGTTGAGCGCGATCCCGAGCTTGAACAGGAAGCTACGGCGCGTGGCGATCACGGGAGTGCTCTCTGCAGTATCAGACTTCTTCTTGCTCATCGGAAATCCATCGTGAGTCTTCCCGGCGACAGACCTACATACCCTGCTTGCCGGGCTCGCCGTCCGCCTCCGGGTAGGGGCGCCCGGGGAACTGTACGCGGCTCGATGCGAGCCAGGCGACCACGTCGGAGATCGCCTGGTGATCCATCGGCTTGCCGGCGACGTAGCCGCGCCAGTCGGGCATCCCGAGGTCGGTCCGTCCGCTGATCACGCTGGTGCGCAGGCTCTGGTCGCTCACCAGCGCGAGGTAGCTGTCGTCGACCACGGAACCACCGTTCGGTCCGCCCTCACCGTCGGCCCCGTGGCAGCGCGCGCAGTACTCGCCGTAGGCGCTTTCGCCGCGGGCGGCGTCGCCCGCAGCAGCGCTGTAGGGCGGCAGGTCGGCGCCGGTGAGCTGATCCGGTCGGGCCCAGTTGCGGATACCGGCGACGACGT
>SPBQ01000314.1 GCA_004525875.1 Myxococcales bacterium | reverse complement strand
GCTGTTCGGGGCCGAGGCCGCAGGCCTGCTCGTGCCGTGCCGTCGTGGCCTCAAGCATCGTGGGCCTCGGCCGCGACATCGGCGGCGTTGTCGAAGTCGTCGTCGTCGTCGAGATCCGCGTCCCGTCCGGCGAGGTCGGCCGGCGTCCAGACGAGCTCGGCGCGCAGCCGACGGCAGTTGCTGCAGCGAGCGTCCTCCACATCGCAGGCCGGCGCGACGGGCTCGGAATCGCCGTCACGACCCGCGTGATAGCGTACGCCACAGGCGGGGCAGGCCAGCACCGGATCGCCATCGACGATCGGCGTCGAGCAGGCCGCGCAGTCGGCGGGGCCGTGCCGGACCGTATCGAACGGCTCGATCTCGGTGGTATCGAAGGCGGCGAGCACGAGCCGGACGGCGCCGAGGCGGATCTCGTCGCGGTCCGAGAGCGTGGCAACGGAGGCCGGTGGATAGCCGTTGAGGTGCACGACCGCGCCCGGCGCGGTTACCAGGATCGCGCGCCGCGGGCCGCCGCCGCGCGAGCGTTCGACGGGAGCGAGGGGAACGAGCGCCGCCGCGATCTCGGCATGTCCGGCGTTCTCGACCGACGCCCGGTAGTAGGGCGCCACGACCACCTTGCCGTCGGACGCGCGCAGGATCGCGATCGGGCCGTCGATGTCATGGGCCTTCGCGTTCCCGGCGGCGTCGCTCGTTGTGTCCCAGATCTTCATTCTACTCGGCGCCTCCTGCCGCGTTCGGGTCGGCCCCGGAAGGCGCGGCGACCGTATGAAACGGTGCCGAGCGCGCAGGTGCGGCCGCGCCTGCGGCGTGGCGACCTGCAGTCGAGGGCGGAGCGCTCGCGTCTTCCGGGAACCGTCTCGATGCGACAACGAGTAGGTACGCGATTTCGATCGAATGAGAAGACGAATATTACGAGGATCGGGAGCGCGGCGGTCGTCCGAGAACCGTGTGTCGCCTGAAGCGGTTATTTCGTGAAGGAATCCTCGTCACGCGTGAGATGAGAAGCACGAACGCACGCGCCAGTGTGTCGTGCGGTGCTGCAGAATCTGTAACAAACAACGAGCCGACTTTTTTTCGTGAGCGACGGCGATTCTTCTCTCGCGCTCGAAGGTTGTCGCTCTCCGCACGGGGGGGTGCGCGCGGCTCTCACGGTCGCGCCCGCGAGCGGCGACCGTGCGCCGCGAAAACGCATGCGTCCGACAAGTTGTCTCTGGCGCGAAGCGCTCGGCTGAGCGAGACTGTTCACGAACCGGTCGCAGGCTGTCGAACGACCGAGTGCAAACCCGACCGACACGGCCCGTCGGTCCCGAATCCACCCATGGGGGTTGACCATGAATCGGATCGAAACCGTGACGGCGTCGACAACGACGCCATTCCACTCGACAGCATGAGCTCGAACGATCAAGACGTCCCGCAGCTGCAGTGCAACATTCTGCGTCTGATGGAGCGCGAGAACCTACGACATCCGATGGACTTCTACCGCGCTGCTGAGCGCAAGGGATTCACGGTGAACCGCTCCCGCGTGAAGGATTTGATGGTCGGGACTGCGAAGAGGATCTCGCTCGAGGACATGGCGATCTACGCCGAAGTTCTCCGTTGCACGATCGGAGATCTGTTCGAGCGCGTCGAGGCCAGCATCTGGAACGTCGTCGCGACGAGCGGTGTGGTTCGCATTCATCTGGCCAGCCGAACGATGTCGGAGCGGGCGCCTGAGTTGCGTGCGGACATCTCCCCGGACGACCTCGCGCTGCTCGTCGATCGCGAGTATCTCGGTGTGTGGGATGTGCAGGCCGCAGCCGTCGTGCTCGCGCACGTGTACTCGGTTGCGAGCGGAGCGCGCGTTCAGATCCACGTGCACCCCTACGGAATCGAGAACGGCTACTTCCAGCCCGGCGAGAACGAGATCGACCGTTTGTGCGACGGCATCGTGCACGTCCTGATCGGGTCGCCGGCCGCAAGTACGTTCACCGAACGGGTCGTGTCGTCGCTGTACGGCGTGACCCCCTACGTGCGGCGCGACGACGGCCCGTTCCCTTACCGTATCGCGTGGCCGCCCGCGCGCGACGTTCGCTCGTCGTTCGGGCTCGAGCTGCCCGACAACGGGCGCGGCATCGTGGAGGGCAGTGCTGATCGACCGCTGGCCGAGCGTACGCTCGTTACCAGCGGCAAGGGGTACGACGGTGCACTGCTTCTCACCCACCGGTTCGCCAGGAACGAGATCTGGGGATCGATGCGCGACCGTACGGAGGGCGCGTTGATCGGCGCGCTGGGTATCTCCGGACCGGGAACACTGGCGGCAGCGATCGCGCTGACCTCGAGGCGCCATCGTGGCGAGCTCTATCCCGCCGCGACCGGTGCTCCGCTCATGCGGGCGCTTCGAGCCACCTACTCACGCGAGGGCAACGGCGGCGGAAGGGACGATCGCAAGCTGCAGGCCTGGGAACTGTTGTAGGCGCCGCGCGATGTCGACGACCGTGCCGGTACGCACAGCTGCGCGTGCAGCGCACAGCTGCGTGTTGACCTCAGGCCCACTGACTGGAGAATCGAGACAAGCTGAATCAGTCGGCCGCTGAAGGGGGAAACTCCTTGCGGCCACAGTCGGGCTGCAGCGTGGGGGTGGATGATCGCGCGGTGGGCAGCTCGCTTCTGACGGTAACGCCGGTCGGTGAGACACCGGCTCGCGTTGCCTGCGTCGGCGTCCCACCGAACCCTCCCCCCGCTGATCGTCCAAGCTTTTGAGGTTCTGGAAGCTCGTCGAGCCCGCATCATGTCCGACAAATTGAAGGTATTACTGGTAGACGATCAGCCCGGCTATCGTCGCCGGCTGGTGGAGTTCCTCTCCGAGCAGGGCTGCGAGGTTCGCACCGCGGCCGACGGCATCGAGGCGATCGCGCTCGGTACCGGCTACCGTCCCGACGTCGTGGTGTCCGCGTGGCTGCTCAACGGTCGGGTGCACGGTGTTCACGTTGCCGAGGCCCTGCGTGCCATGCGGCCCGAGACCCGCGCCGTGCTTTTGACCGAGTCGACGACGAACCTGCCACCCGTCGAGATGGCCGACAGCGATGTTGCTGCTCTGATCGATCGGCCGCCGCACCCGGAAGGGCTGATCGACGTGATCCGGCTGGCGGCTGCCAGTCGCGAGATCGAGCGGCCCGAACGGCCGCCGGCCCTGGCCCACTTCGGCGCCGACGGGTTGGCGTAGAGCATCCCGCCGTCGGCCGACGAGCTGGTCGATCGCTGCGGAGGCAGCGCGGCGCTCTGGCTGGCCGTTGCCGATGCCCGTCATGCGCCGGCGGGCACGGAAGCCTCATCGAGCGTGCGCGACGAGTGGCGCACGTTGCCGAGCGCCGGAGACGAGCAGCGGGGAGACGCCGACCCACGAGAGGCTAGCTCCGCCGTGCATGCGCGCGTTCGCCGGCTCGACGACGGGACGTGGCTGGTCGCGTTCGCGGCGGCGGCCGATCTCGAAGGGGCGCGCTCGAACGCGGCGCTGCGCATCTTGATGGGCGGTACGAATCCCGCGGGGAGGCACTTCCGGCTCGAGGGGATCGGCGTGATCGTCGACGCAGAGCGAGCATACCGCGAGCTCGGCTGCCGAGTCTTCCACGCGCTCGGCGGGATTTGCTACCCGGCCGAGGACACCGACAAGGCGATGGACCTGCTCGCATCGATCGAGGGGGTGCGCCACGTCCTGGTCGACCACGAAGCACCCGGCGACGTCGCTGGCTTCGTCGACGCGGTCGCTCGCGAGTGGTCGGACGTCGAGGTGATCGGTCAGAGTCGTTTCGGGCACCGCCAGTCCTTCTCGGACATGGGGGTCTCCCGCTACATCGCCAAGCCGTGGCGATTGCTGGAGCTCGTGGCCGAGCTCACCAGCGAGCTCGGCCACTGATCTCATTGCTCCTTTCAAGTCGAGTACATAGCGCCCACCCCTGACGTGACGCTTCCGGCACGCACCGACGTGTGCGATTGGCACCGCTTCGTCTTCGCCCTCAGATCCGAGAGGAACGCCGAATGGTCCCATTCCGCTCGTGGCGCAAGTGCGTCACGACGCTGGCGGCCTGCTCGCTGTTGACCGCGCCCGCGACGACCGTCTCGTTGCTGGTGGCCGGGCGCGGTCAACAGCGAGC
>SPBQ01000440.1 GCA_004525875.1 Myxococcales bacterium | reverse complement strand
GCCAGCAGGAACATGACGATGCCGCCGCCGACCAGCATCATGATCGTCGGATACGTCATCGCTGCGCGAAGCTGCCCCTGAAGGCGGGCGTTCGACTCGGCATGGTCGGAGATGCGGACGAGCACTCGATCCAGCGCGCCGCTCGCTTCGCCGGCGCGGATCATGCCGTGGTAAATCTCGGGGAAGACGGCGGGATGCTTCGCGACGGCTTGCTCTAGGCTCTCGCCTTCGACGAGGTCGCTGCGGATCGCTTCGATGGCCGCCGCCATCATCGGACGCAGGCCACGGCCGAGCAGCGAGCTCAGCGCGTCGACGAGCGGAATGCCGGCCGAGAGCAGCGTGGCGAGCTGTCGTAGTGTTCGCGACAGCTCCCGCGGGGAGACCCGCCGGCCGAGTGACGGTCCGCGGCCGCCGTGCCCTGTGGCGGCCGCCGGTGTCGATTCATTGACCTCGGATGCGAAGATTCCGCGCTCGCGAAGGCGCGCACGGGCCGCGCGCGGGCTGTCGGCATCGACGGTGCCGGCGACGCTGCGGCCGACCTCGGATACTCCCTTGTAGGCGAACACTGCCACGGTCGGCTCACTCCAGGTCTGCGGCCGTCACCCGCAACACCTCGGCCACCGAGGTGGCGCCGGTGCGGACCTTGTCGGCGCCGTCGTCGCGCAGCGTGGGCATGCCGCGAGCCACGCAGATCTCCCGGAGGCTGGCCGCGTCGGCGCTCTTCATGATGTAGGAGCGCACGGTGTCGTCCATCGCCAGAAGCTCGTGCAGCGCGGTGCGGCCACGAAACCCGGTGTTGCGGCAGCCCTCGCAGCCGGGACCGTTGATTCTCAGGCGGCTGTTGTCGCCGAGCATGTACCCGAGACCGAGCTCGGCCAGCCCGCTCTCCGCGGCGTCGACCGGACGGCTGCACTGCGGGCACAGGCGTCGCACGAGTCGCTGCGCGAGGATTCCGATCACCGAGGACGAGACCAGGAAGGGCTCGACGCCCATGTCGAGCAGTCGCGTGATTGCGCTGAACGAATCGTTGGTGTGCAGCGTGCTCAGTACGAGATGGCCGGTGAGGGCGGCCTGGATAGCGATACGCGCGGTCTCGCCGTCGCGGATCTCGCCAACCATGATCACGTCCGGATCCTGCCGAAGGATCGAGCGGAGCCCGGCGGCGAAGGTCAGCTCGATCTTCGGATTGACCTGAATCTGGCCCACGCCGGCGAGCTGGTACTCGACCGGATCCTCGATCGTGATGATGTTCTGGTCGGTCGAGTTGATCTCCGACAGCGCCGCGTACAGCGTCGTGGTCTTTCCGCTGCCGGTCGGGCCCGTGACCAGCACGATGCCGTGGCTCTGGTGGATGAGGCGGCGCAGTGAGTCGAGGTTTGCGCCGACCATGCCGAGCTCCTCGAGGCCCATGAGCGTGGAGCTACGATCGAGCAGTCGCATGACGACGCGCTCTCCGAACGACGTCGGCAGCGTCGAAACGCGAACATCGAGATCGCGCCGGGACACACGCGTGCGGATCGAGCCGTCCTGAGGCAGGCGCTTCTCCGCGATGTTGAGCGACGCCATCACCTTGATGCGCGAGACGAGGGCGGCATGGATACGCCGAGGAGGCGTGAGCACGTCGACGAGCATGCCGTCGATCCGAAAGCGGACGGTCGAGCTGCGTTCGAACGGCTGGATGTGGACGTCGCTGGCGCCGTCCTTCGCGGCTTGGAAGATCAGGTTGTTCACCAGCCGGATGATCGGCGCCTCGTCATCGGCATCGAGCAGGTCGGGCACTTCGAGTTGACCGCCCTCAAGGCTGATGGCCTGGTCGTCCTCGAAACCTTCCATGAGATTCGAAGACATCGCGGCAGCACGGTCGAATACTCGCGTGATCGTTTCCTGCAGCGCGGCAGAGGGCACGACGATGGGGTCGATCTCCGTGCCGTAGACGACGCGCACGTCGTCGAGCGGCCCGATGATGGCCGGTGCACTGGTTGCGACGCGCAACCGCCCGGCCGCCTCGCGCAGCGGGAGCAGCCGGTTGCGACGACAGTACTGAACGCCGAGCTTCTGCGGGAGTTCTAGGTCAGCTTCTTCCTCGTCGAGATCGGGAGAGAACGGGAGGCCCAGCCGCTCGGCCACCAGCGCGGCGAAGCGGTTCTGCGACAGCCCCGACACTTTTTCGAGCTCGGCGGCGAACTCGTTGCCGTCGGTGGTCTGGCGCCGCGCGCGCTCGATCTGCTCGCGCGTCACGCCCGCGCGGAGCAGCAAGTTATCGACCGATTCCTCGAACAAGAGCGGCACGGGTGATGTCAGAAGTGCTTGTCGGCGGCCTGGCGCGGAGGCAGGAGGCCAGCGGTAGGATCGATGTCGGGGTTGATGATCGGTGAGCCGAGGCCGGGAATACTGTCGGCCTTGCTGCGTGCGGCGCCCTGGCCGGGTTCGTTCGACAGGGTCTCGCGGAATGCGCGCCCCGAGCGGTCCGAAACGACGGCCATGTCGCCGGCGTTTCGGATGATGTGGGGCGTCAGCACGACGATGAGGTTCACTTTCTCGCCGCGCTCGGCGTCGGTGCGGAACAGTCGTCCGAGGTACGGGATGTCGCCGAGGTAGGGGACCTTGCTGCTGGCGGTTGTCAGCGAGTTCGAGATCAGTCCGCCGATCACTACAGTGCGCCCGTCGCGAACGCTGACCGTCGTCTCCGCCGAACGGATCGTGTAGACCGGTCCGACCGAGGTCACGAGCTGCGCGCTGATTGCTTCGTTGACGGCCGAGACTTCCTCTTGGATGTTGAGGATGACGATGTCCCCCTCGGACACCTGCGGGGTGATCGTTAGCTTGACGCCGACGTCGCGACGCTCGATGGTGGTGAAGACGTTATTGAGATTGGCCGCGTCGATGCCCTGGCCGGTGATGAACGGGATGTTCTCGCCGACAACGATGCGCGCTTCTTGATTGTCGAGTGTGAGCAGGGTCGGCGCCGACAGGACCTCGATGTCCTGGTCGTTGGCCAGCGCGGTGATGATAACCGCCTGCGCCGGAATCTCCTGGCCGTCGGGTGTCTCGATCGTCTTG
>SPBQ01000399.1 GCA_004525875.1 Myxococcales bacterium | reverse complement strand
GCTCGACGCGACCAAGCTGCAGAAGCGGATGCTGCAGCAGGCCATCGCGGAGACCGTCCAGGCGCTGGTCGACGATCGAGCACTGTGGCGGGCGCTCGGGCTTCGGCCTGCGTCGTGACCCTCGACGGCTAGCTCCCTTAGTCGAGCACGAAGTCGTCGAGATTCGGCTCCTTGGTCCATCGCCAGTAATCGATCAGCTTCCACGGCGACAGGACCGTCACGCGGCCAGCGGTGTTCCGGTACCAGCTCGACTTGATCGACGGGTGCGACCAGACCATCCGCGACATCTCTTCCTGGAGCCGCCGATCGTAGTCCTCGTGTACGTCCCGGCGACACTCGATCGTCGAACGTCCGCTTTCCAACAGCGCCCGGATACAGCCGAGGATGTAGCGCACCTGGCACTCGGAGTGGAAGATCAGGCTTCCGCCATGAGCCAGGTTGGTACCGGGACCGTAGATGCAGAACAGGTTCGGGAAATTCGGCACGGTGATGCCCAGGTAGGCCGTCGGCTCGTCACCCCACTGATCGGCCAGCTTCACACCGCCGCGACCCACGATGTCCATCGGCCACAGAAAGCGATTGGCGTGAAAGCCGGTCGCGTAGACGATCGCGTCGACGGGATACTCGGCACCGCCGGCACAGACCACGCGGTCCTCGCCGCCGCGAGCGACGGCATCAAAGACGAGCTCTACGTTCTCGCGCTTGAGCGCGGCTAACCAGCTACCGTTGTCCTGCAGCGTGCGCTTGCCGAGACAGACATAGTCGGGAACGACCTTCGCCAGCAGCTCCTCGTCGTCGCCGACCTGCTCCTTCAGGTACTCGGTGAACGCGATCCGCGTGAGATCGTTCAGCTCGGAGGTCGAGCGGTCCTGGTGCGTCCAGCTCGGATCGCGTCGCATCGCCTCGTAGCCCCCGTCACAGCCCGGCCAGAACAGAAGGAAGCGGTACCAGCGGCCGTAGTAGGGCAGGTGCTCGAGCGCCCACTTCTTTCCCGCTCCGACCTTCACATGATAGTTCGGGTTGGGAAACATCCACGGGGCGGAGCGCTGGAAAACGACCAGCTGCTCGACGTCGGGCGCAATCGTCGGGACGATCTGGAAAGCGCTGGCGCCGGTACCGATGACGGCGACGCGCTTGCCCTTCAGATCGACCTCGTGGTTCCAGCGCGCCGAATGCATCCAGGGGCCACGAAACGAGTCGATCCCCTCGATGTCGGGCAGCTTCGGTCGGTTGAGCTGCCCGACCGCACTGATTACGGCGTTCGCCCCGAGCGTTTCCTCCTCGCCGCCGGCTGTTCGGACCCGGACCGACCAGCGCCCGGAGTCCTCGTCATAGACAGCGGCAACCACTTCAGTCTCGAAACGAACGTTGTCGCGTACGTCGTACTTGTCCATGCAGCGCTCGAAGTAGGCCCGGAGCTCTTCCTGCTGCGCAAAGAACTGCGTCCAGTCGTTGTTCGGCTCGAACGAGTAGCAGTAGAAGTGATTGCCGACATCCACCCTGCAGCCAGGGTACGTGTTCTCGTACCAGGTGCCGCCCACCGACGGGTTCTTCTCGATGATCGTGTACGGGAGGCCCGCTTCCTCGAGCCGGATCCCGGCCAGCAGGCCGGCCATGCCGCAGCCGATGACGACGACGTGGAAGGCCTGCTTCGCCTCCTCGGTCACCCCGGCGTCCCAGTGAAACTCGCGCGCGTCCTTACCGTCGAGCTCCATCTCCTCGAGCATCATGGGGATGTACTCGGCGGGAACCTCGTCGGCGACCATGAACTTCATCATGCGGTGGATGGTCTCAGGCGAGGGCGGCGGCGGCAGCTTGCAGCCTCCGTCGCGAAACGACTTGATCACCTCGAGCGCCCGTGTTCGTACGGCGGCCTGATCCTGCGCGGACATGAAGCCCTGGACCTCGTTGAGGAAGATCCCTTGCGGCCGAAGATCGCCGTCGAGGATGCTGGCGTCGCCCGTCATGTGGATGATCGACATCAGCAGCGCCGGGCAGCTCACATCCTCGAGCGCCTGCCGAATCGTCTCGTCGTCCTCGGTGATGGGCAATCGGTGCGTGTGCACGGTCTCGGTCATTGTTCGGCTCCGTATCGTTCGGGAAGTCGAGCTTCCCGGACCCGGTCTTCTACGCGACGGATCGATCGAATTCCATCCGTACGAGAGGGCTCCGAGGCTCGCGGTCTGCGGTTCGCGAACGGCTGCTGGGATTGTCCGACGCCGATCGATCCTGCACGTATTCGGTCCTCAGCGCGCGCAGTACTTGCCGGCCTTTTCGACAATCCGAACAAATCGTTGAGAACCTAGACCCTGTAGAGGGCCGCCGGGGGGATCAGTCCACGTAGCCCAGAGCTCTCAGCTTCTCGAGATGCTCCGCCGAAGGGCGGAACGCGTCGGGGCCGACTCCTTCGTCCGCGGTCGCGAGAACTTCAGCCAGTCGCTGCGCGTAGAGAGAGGCGATATCGGGCTCATCGTCTGCGAGGTTCCGTTCCTCGCCGGGATCGGCCTCGAGGCCGTAGAGCTCTAGGCGGTAGAACCGCCGGGCGATCTCATCGGAGTTCACGTGATCGGGGCGGTCGAACAACGGGTGTGGCTCCGTGACGAGATACTTCCAGCCGTCACCGAGCACACCGTAGCGGCGCACGCCGACCTTCACGGAGGCCTCCTCGTTCGCGGGCTCGGCGAATGACTCGTGGGCCGGCATGTAGGTCTCGATGTAGAGATCGTCCCGAACCGGTGCGTCGCCCCAGATCGCTCCGAGCAGCGAGCGACCGTCCATTGGCGACTGCGACAAGTCGACACCTGCGGCCTCGAGCACGGTAGGTGCAATGTCTATATTCCCCACCAGCTTGTCGACTCGCTTCCCGCTCGGGAGCAAGGAGGGCCACCGCATGATCAGGGGCACGCGAAGATTGTCCTCGTACAGGAAGCGGCCGTGCCCGACGTAGCCGTGCTCTCCCAGACTCTCGCCGTGGTCGGAGTGGAGGATGACGAGCGTTTCATCGGTGAGACCGCTCTCGTCGAGGAAGCGAAGCACGCGCCCGATCGCGTCGTCTGTTCGCCTCGCCTTCTGCGAATAGGTGGCGACGTGCAAGCGGACGTTCTCGCTATTGTCGAGGTCTTCGTACTGAATCGAATGGGGCCCGAAGTAGTGAAGCCACACGAAGAACGGAGCGTCGTTTTCCGCGAACGAAGCGATGAGACGAGTCGCGGCATCGCTCACCTCGGCGTCGGTCTTGAGCCCCATGCCAATCGACGAGGCCGACCGTACCGGCTGGCCGGCATCGCTATCGGCATCCTCTCCGGCGAAGCGCCCGAACAGCGGCACCGTGTACGCATCATCGTAGACTCCGAAGCCCTGATCGAGCCCGTAGATGGAGTCGAGTGGAT
>SPBQ01000067.1 GCA_004525875.1 Myxococcales bacterium | reverse complement strand
GTCGTGATCGCGGAGAAGGCCGATCTGTGGTGGTCGAAGGACCCCGTGCATGATCGTCTTTGCAAGCAGCGTTTCGCCGACGCGCTGGTCGCAGCGCGCGGCGGCGAGCTCGATGAGTGGGCGGACTCGGCGCGCGCGCGGCTCGCCCTCATCATCCTTCTCGATCAGATCTCGCGCTCGCTGCACCGCGACTCCGCCGAGGCGTTCGCCGGCGACGACCGCGCGCGCAGCCTGGCAGCCGGTGGCATCGAGCGGCGCCAGGATAGAGATCTGCGCTATTGCGAGCGCGTCTTCTTCTACCTGCCTTTCATGCACTCCGAGAATCTGAACGATCAGGAGCAGTCGGTGGGTCTGTATCGCGGGCTGCTCGCCGCGGCCCCCTCGTCGCTGGAGGAGCAGTTCTCCGGCAATCTCGACTACGCGATCGCGCATCGAGACCTGATCCAGCGCTTCGGTTGCTTTCCTCATCGCAACGCCGTGCTCGGACGCGAGAGCTCCGCGGAGGAGCTCGCCTACCTCGCCGAGCCGGCTGCGGGCTTCTGATCAGCGCATGAGGCGAGTCGCAGCGGCCGGCCTGATCGCGCTCCAGGCGGCGAGCGCCTGCTTCGGCTGCTCCGTGTCCGGAGCGGCGACCTCTGCAACGCCGGCGGCCCGGCTAGCCCAGTCGCGGACCGACCTCCACGAGCACTTCATCGACCTGCTCGAACAGCGCGACTTCCAGGCTGCCGGCGAGCTCCTCTACATTCCGCCGATGGCCACGGAATCGGACGCCGAGCATCTGCGTGCCCGCGCGCGGCACGCGCTTCGGCTGCTAACGATCGAGTTCGGACCGCTGTCCGAGCCGGAGCCGGCCAGACGTGGCGTGCGCTTCTACCACGTGCGCTTCGACGCCGTCGGTCTCGACGCTTGCCCGCCGGTGGTCGGCACGTCGAACGTCTCGAGTGTGACATTCGAGCGCCGCGGCGCGGGATACGTCCGCACGCAGATGTGCGCGGGGACCGACCCTCCGCGCGTCAGTGTCGTGGCCTATGGGCTGCCCTCCGAGCGCGAGGGGGCGCGGGCCGAGACGGTGGAGATCTGCGCGGCGCTCCTGCTCGCCATGCGCGACGCGCGCAGCGCCGAGGAGGCGCACCTGCGCTGCGAGGAGAACATCCCGGTTCGGATCTGAAGCGGGGAGGCTGCCCGTCTCGCGGCTCTCGCATTAGGACACCCATCGTTCAATACATTCGAGCCGTCGCGGTCGAGCGACGGCTCCGGACGGGCATGAGCTGGCGCAAGGAAGTCGAGGGAATCGAGGAGCGCAGGCGGCGCGCCGGCGAGCTCGGTGGCGCGGCCGCGGTCGCGCGACAGCACGAGCGCGGTCGGTTGACGATCCGCGCGCGCATCGACGCACTGGCCGACGCCGGGAGCTTCGACGAGCACGGGCCCATTGCCGGGGCCGCGGAGCTCGACGCCGAGGGGAACCTCGTCGATTTCACGCCCGGCAACTACGTTCTCGGTCTCGCCAAGGTCGCAGGCCGGCGTTGCGTGGTCGGCGGCGAGGACTTCACGCTGCGCGGCGGCTCGCCCACAGCGGCCGGGCTTCGCAAGAGCGTCTACGCAGAGGAGCTCGCCTGCCGATACAGGCTGCCATTGATTCGGTTTCTCGAGGGAGGAGGCGGCAGTATCGCCGGCGCGTCGGGCCCTGCCGCAGGCGCCTCCGGCGCTCGGCAAGTCTCCCACGGCGATCCGGTGTTCGCCACGCCGCGCTTCGAGTCGATCGGCCGCGCGATGGCCACCGTGCCCGTCGTGTCGGCCGCCGTCGGTGCGGTGGCAGGCTTTCCGGCGGCGCGGCTGGTGTCCTCGCACTTCTCGATCATGACGCGGGACACTTCTCAGGTGATGATCGCCGGACCGGCCGTCGTCGAGCGCGCGCTCGGCGAGCGTAAAACGAAGGAAGAGCTCGGCGGCGCCGACGTGCATCTGCGCAGTGGCGTCGTCGACAACCTCGCCGTGGACGAAGCCGGCGCCATCGCGCTGATCCGAACGTTCCTCAGCTACCTGCCACCGAACGTGTGGGCGTTGCCGCCCGTGGGAGATTGCGACGACGACCTCGCGCGCGCCGACGAGGAGTTGCTCGACATCGTCCCCCGCGATCGCCGCCGCGCGTTCGACGCGCGGCGGATCGTCACGTCCGTGTGCGATGCGGGCTCGTTCTTCGAGATGACACCCTACTACGGCCCCTCCCAGATCACCGGCCTGGCGCGTCTGGCGGGCCGGCCGATCGGCGTGATGGCCAACGACAACCGGTTCTGGGCCGGAGCCATGGACGCCGCCGGCAGTCAGAAGATCCGCCGCTTCGTCGACTTCTGCGACACGTTCCACCTGCCGATCGTCAGCTTCGTCGACGAGCCGGGATTCATGATCGGCACCGAGTCCGAGCAAGCCGGTACGATCCGATACGGCGCGGCCGCGATCTTTGCGGTGATGCAATCAGCGGTGCCGTGGGCGTCGGTGATCGTGCGCAAGGCCTATGGAGTGGCCGCAGCAGCCCATTTCGGACCGGGCGGCACCGTGCTGTCATGGCCTTCGGCCGAGACCGGTGCGCTGCCGGTGGAGGGTGGCGTGGCGGTGGCCTTCCGCCGCGACATCGCGGCGGCCGACGATCCTGAGGCCCGTCGCCGCGAGCTCGAGGAGAGGAGCGGTTCTTCGCGGCCAAGTCGCCATTTTCACGCGCCGAGAGCTTCGGTGTGCACGACCTCATCGATCCGCGCCGCACGCGCCCGACGCTGTGTCGCTGGGTCGAGGCCGTCGAGCCGCTGCTCGCCTCGCAACTCGGACCGCGGTCCTACACGGTTAGGCCCTGAACCGAAGCGCGGTCCGCGGAGCTCAGACCCGGAGGGCGCATTCGCGCCAACACGCGCGGCAATGATCTCCTCGGAGGGAAGGGCGAACGAGACCGTATCCCGTCCCCCGCTCTTGGATTGGTGCCTTCGAGCTGAGATACTCGCGCCCGCGTCGCCGATGAGCCTCGATCAGGTAAATCTCCTCAACGTCGGCCTGATGATCGGCGCCTGCCTCGCGGCGTTCGTTCTTCCCTTCGAGCTCTTCCTGTTCTCCTACGCGGTGCTCGGACCGCTGCACTACCTCACCCAGATCTCCTGGCTGCATACCCGCGGTTACTTCACGACCGGCAAGAACGACTACATCTTGCTCGTGCTGCTGTGCGCGTGCGTCGGGCTCCTGAAGTTCGTGGCCACCGGCATCGATGCCACGGGGTGGGCGACGACGATCGTCATCGTCGCATTTGCAAGCGCGTTCGCGATCGCATTCTTCGACAGCCTCTGGGTCAAGGTAGCCACCGCCGGAGGATCCTTCGTCGTCGCGCGACTGATCAGCGATCTCGACGCCTCACGTGTGATATTCGTGACGTTCATCCCGACGATCATCCATGTTTACTTGTTCACGGCGGCGTTCATGCTCTACGGTGCCCTGCGCTCACGCAGCGCGACGGGATTCGCGTCGCTCGCGATCTTCGCCGCGTGTAGTGCAAGTTTTTTCTTGTTCCAGTCGCCGGCGCACCCGCTCAGTTCGTACACGGTCGAGAGCTACGAGCTGTTCGCGCCGCTCAACGTGGAGCTCTCGGCATGGTTGGGAATGAGCCCATTGGCGGGAGAGAGCGACGTCTACTACTCGGCGCCGGGCGTGATGCTCATGCGATTCATCGCGTTTGCCTACACGTACCACTTTCTCAACTGGTTCTCGAAGACATCGGTCATTCAGTGGCACAAGATTCCTAGGCCCTGGGCCATCGTCAACGTCGCCCTGTGGATCGCGTCGCTGGGCCTGTACGCGTGGGACTACCGGATAGGGATGCTTACCTTGTTCACGCTCAGCTTCCTGCATGTCTTCCTGGAGTTTCCGCTCGACCATCAGACGTTCGTGAATATCGGACGAGAGCTTGTGCGGCTCCCGCGCGGTGCTCACGCTCGGACTACCCCCAGGTAGCGCGGCCCACTCACATCGCCGGGTGCTGGCCCGACGCCAGCTACGGTTGACATGCAACCAAGAGACCGCGACACGGTAGCGCTTCAACGTACGACCCGTCTCTGGATTTGCACGCTCTTGATCGTCGGCGTCGCCGTGATCGCTGCGAGCTACCGCGACTACGGCATCACCTGGGACGAGCGCGTGCACATCACGCACGGCGACCTGCTACTGCGCTACTTCGAGTCCGGCCTGCGCGACACGACGTGCAACGAGTTCTTCAACCTCCGCTACTACGGGCCGCTCGCCGACTTGATTCCGGCCGCCCTGGCTCGCCTGCTCCCGGCGTTCGATCTGGAGTCGAGACACCTCGTGCTTGCGCTGAGCGGGCTGATGACGGTCCTCGCCGTCGCGCGCTACGGCTTGGCGCTGGGCAGCGTTGCCGTCCTCGTCCTGGCACCCCTGGCACTGCTGATGATGCCACGGTTTTACGGGCACGCGTTCAACAACCCGAAGGACATCCCGCTGGCGTGTGCGTTCGCGTGGTCGATGCTGGCCATGGCGCGGATGCTCGAGGGCGCGGCCATTCGCTGGAGCCGTGTGTTGATCTGCGGCCTCGCCTTCGGCCTGTGTCTGGCCGTGCGACCCGGCGCGTTCCCGATTCTCACCACGCTACTCGCGGCGGCTTTGGCGTGGAAACGAGTGTCAAGGGGACCGACCGCTACCACCGGCGAACGCAGGCGTTCTGTCACCACGCTGCTGGCCACTCCCGTCTTGTGCCTCGGTGTCGCATGGGTGGTCATGGTCGCTGCGTGGCCGTGGGCTCACGCGAGCGTGGTCTCGCGTCCGCTGGAGGCGATGCGGGAAGCCGCCCGCTTCACCAGCACATTTCCGGTCCTGTTCGAAGGTCGGACTTACATGAGCGATCGTCTGCCGTGGTACTACCTGACCAAGTACCTGCTGATCACCACACCGCCCGCGACGCTCCTGCTCGCGGGCCTCGGGTTGGTCGCGGCGGCGAGAGAGCAGATCGGCCGGCCGCGCTCGGATCGGGCGTTCCTCATGTGGATCGTCGAGCTGTGGCTCTTCGTCCCGCTGGTCGTGGTCACGGTTCTGCGGGTCAATGTCTACGACGGCCTGCGCCATTTTCTGTTCGTGCTTCCGGCCATCGCAGTGCTCGCCGGGCTCGGAGGAGAGGCTGTCGCGCAGCGCCTGACCGGCCGGATCCCCGGTCGCGTTGTCTGCGTGGCCGTGCTGATCGCCATCGTGGCACCAGCCCTCACGATGTTCCGCCTCCATCCATATCAGATGACCTACTTCAACGTCTTCGTAGGCGGTGTGGGCGAAGCCCACACCGCCTACGAGACCGATTACTGGACAGCGAGCTACAAGGAAGCGATCGAATGGGTCAACCACGAGGCCGAGTCATCGAAGAGGCCCGTGCACGTCCTCGTCGCGGCCAATCGCTTCAACCGACTCTGCGCGCGATACTACCTCGCCGACGACGTGCGCATGCGTACGCTCCCGGACACCGTTGACCTCGCCGAGCTGCCGCCGCCTTACGACTTCTACGTCGCGACCACTCGCTACGCGCAGGACAAGAAATTCGCCGGCGCGCCAATCGCGAAGACGATCGGCCGGGACGGTGCTGTCTACACTGTCATCAAGGCCGGACCCACCAGACAGCCGCGGAGTCGATGATGACGGCCGTCGAACCACTCAAGCGCGTCGATGTCGTCGTCGCTGCTAGCGTAGCGCTCGCGCTGCTACTCGGAGGCTACTTGCGCATGGTGCCGGGAGTCTGCGGCGCATTCCACGACGACGGAGTGTACGCGCTGACGGCGAAGGCCTTGGCCGGAGGCGAAGGCTACCGGTTGATCAACCTGCCAGAGGCACCGCCGCAGACGAAGTATCCGATCCTGTATCCAGCTACGCTCGCACTGGCTTGGGCCGCGGGCGGATCGCTGGCCGAGCGGATCGTCGCGATGCAAGTCCTCACCTTACTGATGGCGGCTGCGAGCCTGGCCTGTGCCTACCTCTACCTGGTTCGATTCGGTTACGTGGCCCGATCGTCGGCCTTCGCCGGCACGCTGCTCTGCGCATCCGCTTCGAATGTTCTCTATTACGCAACCACGACTCTGTCCGAGATGCCGTTTGCGCTCTTGCTGGTGGGAGCGCTGTGGGCTACCGACCGCCTCGGCCGATCCGACCTCGACCCGGTGGCGAGACGGACGGAATTCCTCGTCGGCGTGGCGCTCGCAGTCCCGTTCTTGTGCCGCAGTGTGGGCGTCGTCGTTGCGCCGGCGGCGCTGCTCGCACTGGCGCTACAAGGTCGCCGCCTGCGCTGGATCGCCGCCGGGGTGGGGCTGACGGCGTTACCGTGGCTCGCATGGGTGGCAACAGGGGCGATGGCCGTAGCCACCGACCCGATCATCAGCTACCAGACCGACTACTTCGGCTGGTGGACGCAGGCCTACGGCTCACTCGGGCCGCGAGTGATCTGGGCCAACCTTGGCAAGGCACTCGCCGCTTTCACTCACATCGGTTTCGAAGGTTTCGCAGCTGAGCTGTACGAGAGGTTCGACTCTGCGGCGGTGTTGGTCGCGGCGATCGGCGTGGTCCCCTGGGTCTGGATCGGCATGGAGTGCAGACAGCTGCGCCCCCTTCCGATCGTTCTCGCCGGCTACCTGGCGCTGGTGTGCCTCTGGCCGTGGGCGCCCGACCGCTTCGTGATCCCCGTATTGCCGCTGCTCGCCGCCGGATTCTTCGAGTTGCTGCGCAGAGTCTTCGCCGTCACCTTGCCGAAGCGTGCCGCGGACGCGCCGGGCATGTTGATCCTCCTCGCAGCGGTGGCGCTCAACTACACGCTGCTTGTCGAGTACTCCACTGCGAGCCGACGTTCCGGGTATCCGTACTTCATGCGACCCGGACCAACCGTAGCCTGGCGGTCGTACATGGAGGCGTTCGACTGGCTTCGCGAGCGAAGCGAGCCCGATGACATCATCGCCACCGGCTTCGAGACGATGACGTCGCTCTACACGAGCAGGCGAGCCGTGAGGCTGTTCGTACCCCGACCGGAAGCCCTGTACTACGGGGCGAACTTGCCGCTGGCGGGCACCCTCGATGACTTTGACCGTGTGCTCGAGACGCATCGGCCACGCTATCTCTTCTTGTCGCCGATGCCGGCGTTCCCGGAAGAGGAGGCGCTGTACGAGCTTGCAAGTGACTATCGTCGACGCCATCCGGGAGCGATCACCCCCGTCTACCGCGGCACCGACCCGCGCTTCGTCATCCTCGAGCTAAAGCTCGGTAGTCTCGATAACTCGAGTGGCGATGCAGGCCGCTAGCCTGGACTATTCGTGAACGCTCGTCGCGAGACGCACAAACGCGCGTCAGATCGGGCCAAGCGCAGTGATGAGCGAGGAGACGTACTGGACAGTACGTTGACGAGTGAAGAGCGAGCACGGCCCGAGATGGCGGGCGTTTGGGCGTCGGAGCAGAGTGCTTCATGAATAGTCCAGGCAGCGCGCTGCCACGATCACCTCGGAGGGAAGCCCGAAGGGCGTGACGACCTCGCGGTGCTGGATGCGCCAGTGCGCGGCATCGAGGAAGCGGAGCAGCTCGATCGGCCGGCAGCCGCCGACCAGCCCGGGATTGAGGCGATGCACGAACGACCACGCGCGCGCGACGGCGCGCGAGCCCGCACCACGCCCGGTCGACAGGCTCGTCAGACACAGCAAGCCATCGGCGTGCAGCATCCTGTGGGCCTCGGTGACGACGGCGGCGATCTCGTCCGCGGAGAGAAGGTCGAAGACGTAGCTCGACACGAAGCGGTCGCAGGATGCGTCCGGCTCGCCGGTCGGCGGGTCGCCGGTGCTGAGGGCTGCCACGGCGCGGTCGGCGTACGGCGACAGGCGGGCGGTCGCGAGCTCGACCATTCGCGGGCTCAGATCGACGCCGCGGTACGTTGCGGAGGGGGTGAGGTGGTCGCGAAGCAGCGTCTCGGCGAATCGGCCCGTTCCGCAGCCGAACTCGAACACCGCCTTCGCCGATCCGAGCTCGGCGTGCTCGCGAAGCCTGGCCGTGGCCACGTCCTCGTAGAACGCCTGCGTGTCCTGCCAGGCCCCGATGCGGTCGTAGGCCCTGCGAGCCTGCTCGTGCGTGAGCGTCTTCATCTCGGCTGCAGATCATAGCGGCGCGGATTCCGTGACACACGCCGAGATGCTAGCGTCCCCGCCATGAGCCACATCGAGAGTTTCATTGCGTACGCTGGCGAGTTCGAAGAGACGCTGGCCGACGACGACTGGTCGCGTCTCCTCAAGCACTTCTGCGAGGACGCCGTCTACGAGGTGGACAGCGGCTCGTTCGGCTGCCGCCTGGACGGACCCACCGCGATCTTCAAGGGGATGAAGAAGTCGCTCGACGGCTTCGATCGCAAGTTCGACGGGCGTGACGTCGCGATCGACAGCGGCCCGGAGCTCGACGGCGACGAGATGCGGGTGAGCTGGTCAGTGACGTACAAGAAGGAAGGGCTGGAGCCTTACGTGCTGCGCGGTCGCTCCGAGGCGCGCTTCCGCGACGGAAAGATCGCCTACCTGGCCGATCGCTACGACGCTTCGGTGGACGCCGATGCGCTCGCCTGGCAGCAGGCGAACGGGCTCGAGCTGGACCCCCGCTACGTCTGAGACGCGCCGGGCGCGCCAGACTCGATGGACTCGTGGTTCGAGCTACTGGTAGGAGACGGTGACGTCGAACGTACCGGTATAGGCGCCCGCCGCCTGGCCGGCGCCTGCGTTCAGCGTCGC
>SPBQ01000315.1 GCA_004525875.1 Myxococcales bacterium | reverse complement strand
AGGAGCCGTTTCAGGCCGGTGGCCGCATCACGGAGTGGATCGGCGGCACGTTTGCTTCGGTCGCGGCACTGGCTGCCGTTCGTCGCGCACGCGCGACGGGGCAGGGCGAGCACATCGACTTCTCGTTGCTCGAGTCGATGATCGTCGCCGGCACCAACTACATGGCCGTTCTCTGGCAGCTGATGGATGCCGGCGAACCGGTCGGCGGCACGCAGACGGCCGAGACGCCGTCGATCGAGCCGACGTCGGACGGCTGGGTGGGGTTCTGCACGAACTCGCGGCAGCAGATCTCCGACTTCATGGTTCTCATCGGCCGTCCAGAGCTTCGTGATGACGAGGAGCTGGCGCAGGTATGGGGCCGCATGGCCCGCTTCGACGAATGGAACGAGATCGTTCACGCCTACACGACCTCCCACACCACGGCCGAGATCATCGAGGCGGCGTCGTTGCTGAGGATCCCCGTGGCGCCGGTCAACGACGGCCGCCGGGTCTTCGAGCAGGACCAGCTCGTGGCGCGCGGTGCGCTGCGGCGCTCGAGCTGCGGGACGTTCCTCGCGCCGCGGCCGCCGCTCCGGATGGACGACACCGATCCGCCGCCGCCGGGCCCGGCGCCGAAGCTCGACGAGCATCGAGACGCCGCGGCCTGGAAGCGCACGCGCGCTGCGCCAGCGCCCTCATCCTCATCGGGGCCGCGCTTGCCGCTGTCGGGCCTGCGGATCCTCGACATGACCGCCTGGTGGGCGGGCCCCTCGGCGACACACACTCTCGCCACTCTTGGTGCCGACGTGATCCACCTCGAATCGGTTACGCGTCCCGATGGAATGCGGCTGGTCGGCGGGATGCTCGGCGCCAGGTTCGAGAAGTGGTGGGACGCGAGCTGGTTCTTTCAAGCGACGAACACCAACAAGCGCGGGCTCACGCTCGATCTGGCAGAGAAGCGCGGCCTCGATCTCGCGAAGCGGCTGATCGAGAAAGTCGACGGCGTGATCGAGAATTTCACGCCGCGCGTGCTCGACGGCTTGGGACTCGGCTGGGACGTCCTGCACGCGATCAATCCGCAGACGATCCTGGTTCGTATGCCGGCCTTCGGGCTCACGGGTCCGTGGCGCGACTACACCGGCTTCGCGCAGACCATGGAGCAGCTGACGGGTCTGGCCTGGATCACGGGCCATCGCGACGATCAGCCCCGCATTCAGCGCGGCCCGTGCGATCCGATCGCGGGCATGCACGCTGCTTACGCGTTCCTCGTCGCGCTGGCCGAGCGGGACCGGCGAGGCGAGGGCGTGCACGTGGAGTGTACGATGGTCGAGGCGGCGCTCAACGCGGCGGCGGAGGCTGCCATAGAGTACAGCGCGTATGGAACCGTTCTCGAACGCCTGGGCAATCGTTCGCCGGGTGCGGCGCCGCAGGGTTTGTACGCGTGCGCCGACGGCACGCCGGGCCAGCAGCGCTGGCTGGCGCTGTCGGTCGAGACCGACGTGCAGTGGGCGGCGCTCGCCGCGGTGATCGGCGCGGTTGCCGGTGAGAGCGATGCGCAGGCATGGTCGACGCTGCGCGGTCGCGTGGCGGCACAGGATCGGATCGACGAGCTGATCCGGAGCTGGTCGCGCGAGCGCAGCCGCGAGGACGCCGTCGACGCGCTGCTGGCCGTGGGCGTACCGGCGGCGCCGGCGGCCGATCCGCGAGCGATCGACGGTGCGGCGCAGGTCCTGGCGCGGGGCTTCTTCGAGGAGGTCGACCACCCGGTAACCGGCAGGTGCCGGATTCCCGGTGTTCCGTTCCGCTACCGGTCGAGCGTCGAGCGCTGGATCCGCTCGCCGGCCCCGGTGCTCGGCCAGCACAATCGAGAGATCCTCGAGGATCTCCTCGGCGTCGACTCCGCCGAGGTCGACCACCTGGAGCGCGACGGTGTGATCGGCACGGAGCTGCGTCCACGCTAGGATCCGTCTCCCGACACGGCGAACGGAACAGTCACGCACACATGATCAGTCCCGAGTACGTCCGCACGCTAGCCGACTACAATCGCTGGCAGAACGAGAGCCTCTACGGCGCCGCGGCAGGGCTTCCCGAGGAGGAGCGGCGCCGGCAGCGGGGCGCGTTCTTCGGGTCGATCCACGCGACGCTCAATCACGTCCTGTGGGCGGATCAGATCTGGATGAGCCGGCTCGTTGGATCCACGCCGCCGCCGGCGCCGAACATCGCGGCCTCGACGACGCAGTTCGAGCGCTGGGAGGATCTCGAACGCGAACGGCGCGCGTACGACGAGGTGATCGTGCGCTGGGCCGAGGGCGTGACGGCCGGGTCACTCGAAGGCGAGCTTTCCTGGTTCTCGAAAGCGATGGGCCGGGATTTGACGCACCCGCGGTGGCTCCTGGTCACGCACATGTTCAACCACCAGACGCATCACCGCGGGCAGGTGCATTGCATGCTCACGGCGGCCGGCCGAAAACCCGACGACACCGACCTGCCCTTCAAGCCGAGCCGACCGCGTCGCTGACGGTCAGGAACCGCCGTTGTCGCCCCAGAGCTTCTCGAGGGTCTGGTCGCGACCGCAGCCCCACCGGTAGTACTTGTAGCGCACCGGGTTCTTTTCGTAGTAGTCCTGATGGTATTCCTCGGCGGGGTAGAACTTCGACGCGGCCACGATCTGCGTGACGATCGGCGACGGCAGCGTGCCGGCCGCTTCGATCTCTTTCTTCGTTCGCTGGGCGATCTCTCGCTGCTCCTCGTCGTGGTAGAAGATCGCTGCGCGGTACTGGCTGCCGACGTCGCAGAACTGCCGATCGGGCGTGGTCGGATCGACGTTGCGCCAGAAGATGCCGACGAGCTCGGCGTAGCTGACCTTGCCGGGATCGTAGCGAACCTCGATGGCCTCGGTGTGCCCGGTCGTGCCGGAGGAGACCGATTCGTAGGTGGGGTTGACGCTGTCGCCGCCGGTGTAGCCGACGATGGTTTCGAGCACGCCGTCGGTCTTGTCGAACGGCGGCTCCATGCACCAGAAGCAGCCGCCGGCGAACGTCGCGACGGCCGCCTCGCCGCCGCTCGCGACGACGGCTGTCTGCTCGTGCGCTCCTTCCTCTTCAGCGGCGCGCGGCGAGGCCGGCGCGAGCGCAAAGGCGGCCAGCCCGGCCGCGGCCGCCCAGGCTGCCAGCACGGCGGTGATCGTGGTTCGCGCCGGTCGACCGCTCACTGTCTCAGCTCCGGTAGCGGCTCGCCCGTCGGCACGAACTGGAGGGCGACGCCGTTGTTGCACCACCGCTGACCCGTGGGGGGTGGGCCATCGTTGAAGACGTGGCCCTGATGTCCGCCGCACCTGGCGCAGTGGTACTCGGTGCGTGGGTACAGCAGCTTGTAGTCGTTGCTCTCGCCGATGTGGCCGCTGATGGGCTGGTAGAAGCTCGGCCAGCCGGTTCCACTGTCGAACTTGGCAGATGATTCGAAGAGCGGGAGGTTGCAGGCGGCGCATACGAAGGTTCCTGGGCGTTTCTCGTCATTGAGCGAGCTCGAGAACGGGCGCTCGGTATCTTCCTCGAACAGCACGTCGTAGCTGTCGCGAGCAACGAGCTCGCGCCACTCCTGCTTCGACTTCTCGAGCTTCGCGACCGGGGCAGGCGGCGATGGGGCGTGGCTGCGCCCGGTCTCGATGCTGCCGGCCGCCACCGTGCCGTCGCGGGCCTCGTCGCTATTTCCGGACCGAGCGCAAGCGCCTCCCGAAAGCGATGCGAGGCCGGGTAGGGCGGCGAACGCCGCGAGGCACGCGACGCTCCCCCGCAGCCGCGACAGCAAGAGTTCTCTTCGTGTTCGGTTCAAGGCGCCTGTCGCATGGATCGGGTGGTGCCGGGCGGTGACGGGCGCATGGTGTGGCTCGCCGACGATCGCCGAGCCCAGTCATAGCCGCCGCGCGACTGCAGATACAATTCGCACGAGATCCGGAGATGGTTACGGATCAATACTCGCTCGGCCAATGTTTCTCGACGCGACCGCGTGGATTGTACGCGGTGATGCCTCCCTTGCCGGCAGGACTGGTTCCGATCTCGACGATCTTCAGGCCCTCCCCGTTGTAGGTCTTCGCGCGACCGGCTCCGGTTCCATCCCAGCCGAGTTCGACGAGACGCCGT
>SPBQ01000124.1 GCA_004525875.1 Myxococcales bacterium | reverse complement strand
TCCACAGCTTGTCGGAGGTCTACGCCGTTCCCTACGAGACGTTGATGGAGAAGGCGGGGTACTTGCTGCCCACCGCGGAGAGTGGCGGACGCCGCAGGAGGCTGGCCGCCTTCGCGATCTATGATCTGACCGCGGAGGAAGAGGAAGAGCTGTTGAAGTACCTGGCATTCCTTCGCACTCGCGGCGCTTCATGACGCGCGTCTCGGCCGAGTTCTGCCGCCGGCCGGACCGGCAGACAACATGAGCATCTGACGGCGTGCAGGTCCGGCCACGGCCGAGCCCATCCGGGGTCGTCATCTCGGGCGTGGGAGGGAGGTTCGGCGCGTGGGTAGGACGACAAGTTGACATCTTCGATGACCGTCGGCTAAACACCACGTCGATGTTCGGCTGCACGGAAGATCCCCGAAACAGGTCTCTAGCGTGGCCGGGTTGAACCGCTTCGCCTCGGACGACGTTCGTCGTCCACTCCTGAGCCTTCCTCTCCGTAGCCCGCACGGCGCGAGCGTGCCCCACGGCGAATTCGGTGGCTGACCTTCCTTGGGAGAACGTCGGTCCGGCGTTCAAGAAGACCAAGAAGCGATCGGCGATTCTCGTCGAGCTGGATCGCTGCACGGGATGCCACGCCTGTAGCGTCAGCTGCAAGACCGAGCACGAAGTCGGTCTCGGCGATTTTCGAATTCGCGTTCGCTACTTCGAACGGCCCGAGCCGGACCGGACGACGATCGCGTTCGCGCCGATGCTTTGCATGCACTGCCAGGACGCACCGTGCATGTCGGCCTGCCCGACCGAGGCGATCGGGCGGCTCGACGACGGGCGTGTGGTCATCAACGAGGAGAAATGCTGCGGGAACAAGGCCTGCATCGCGGCGTGCCCTTACGGCGCGATCTTCATCAACGAGGACACCGGACGGGCCGAGAAGTGCGATCTGTGTACGCATCGCACGGAGGTCGGGCTGGACCCTGCATGCGTGAGCGCGTGTCCGACTGAAGCCTTGAAGTTTCACGATCTGGGAGACGCGGCCGACCCGGTAACCCAGACCGCGCGGTGCCGCGGTGCCCGGGCGTGGAAGGAGGGAGAGGGGACCTCGCCCTCGGTGCTCTACGTGCGCCACGAGGAGTGGATGGAAGACAAGGCCAACACCGGCGTTCAGATCTCCCCGGCCGACGAAGACATCATCTACGAGCAGAACAACTTCGATCATCTGCGGGGGAAGTGAGAGGGCCATGAACCCGTTTGGGAAGCAGATCGTCGCCTATCTGTTCCTCGCAGGAGTTGCCGCCGGGATGGCGCTCTTCGGTAGCTTCGCGGCATCCAGCGCTGACCCGAGCCAGGCGCTTGGCGGGCGCAACGCGATTGCATGGGCTGCTGCGTGTTCCCTGGCCGGGGCGCTGTTCCTCATCGGGGATCTCGAGCGCCCCGGTGACTTCGGGCTCATTCTGCTCACGGCCAATCCCGCGTCGGCCATCGCTTGGGGCGCGAGGATTCTCGTCGTCTTCATTCTCTCGGCGTTCGCGGTAGCGCTGCCTCCTGCTCGGCCAAGCGCAGTCGACACGGCCATGCTGTGGATTCTGCGGGCAGCGGCTGCGGGTGTCGCCATCTACCCCGCGTTCGTACTTCGGCAGGCCCATGCGTTCCCGCTGTGGCACGGGCCGGTGCTCGTGCCGCTGATCGCCATCTCGTCACTGCATGCGGGGGCTTGCGCCGTCACCGTGATCGGTTCCAGGCGCGGCACGACGGGGAGTACGCGATCGGCGGAACGGGTGCTTGGCGGATTGCAGCTCTTGCTGGCGCTCCTGTTCATGCTCGGCGCCGGGTCCACCGCCGGGGCCGAGCGGCCGGCCGCCTTCTGGCTCCTGTTCGTCGTTCTCGGGACGGTGCTGCCCTTGTACTGGGTCGTGATGAGGCCCGCTTCAGCCGCGGCGGGGCGCTGCGCGCTGGTTGTGCTGGGAGCGCTGGCGCTGCGCTACTGGTTGATCGCTGCAGGTCAGTCGATGCATTCCCTGTGACGGAGATATCGGACGATGCCTGACCTCACCCGGCGAGATGTGCTGAAGCTCGGTGCCGGCGTCGCGCTGGCGGTTGCGCGGGCGCGAGCAGTCTGCCGATGATCCGTCGGCTTGCGGCCGGCGATGCGGCGGATGTCGACGTTGCCTCGCTGATCGCCGGCAAGATCGACTACACGAAGGCCACGGCTGTACCGACGATCTGCTTCGGCTGCACGACCCACTGCGGTGTCATCGGCTGGGTCCAGGACGGGCGCGTGCGACGCATCGACGGCAACCCGCTCGATCCGAACACGAAGGGAAATATCTGCTCGAAAGCTCAGGGGATGATCTCTTACACCTACTATCCGGAGCGTCTCCTGTACCCGCTAAAGCGAGTGGGGAAGCGGGGGGAGGGCAAGTGGAAGCGGATCTCCTGGGATGAGGCGCTCGATGAGATCGCGGTCAGGATGAAGACGCTGCGCGAGGCAGGCCGTCCGGAAGAGTTCGTGTTCCATTACGGTCGCGACAAGACCAAGGGTTTCACCAAGCGCTTCACGAACGCATTCGGTACGCCGCATCGTCTGAACCGCCGCTCGATCTGTTCTTCGAACCGGCGCGCGCCGCTCATGAGCTTTTACGGTCGCGAGTTCGAATGGGAGTCGCAGGACTTCGAGAACACCCGTTTCATCGTCAACTTCGGCGGCAATCCGATGGAGGCCTACCAGGGCGGCCTCTATATGATGCATCGGATTCAACACGCCCGCGTGGACAAGGGCGCTCGGATGGTGACCTTCGAGGTTCGCCCATCAGCAACGGCGAGCGTCTCCGACGAGTACTACCCCATCATGCCTGGTACCGATGGCGCGGTGGCCTTCGCGATGATCCACACCATTCTCGCCGAGAGTCTGGAGAATGCCGAGTTCTGGAACCGCTGGGCGAACTATCCGCTCGAGGATCTCCGCGAGCACGTACGCGACTACACACCGGAGTGGGCCGAGGCGCATAGCGGTGTGCCCGCAGCCGATATCCGGCGCATCGCGATCGAGTTCGCGAAGGCCGCGCCCGCGTGTTGCACGATGTCGAACCGCGGATCGGCCAAGCACTACAACGGCGTACAGGCCGACCGCGCGATTCGAATGCTGGATGTCCTGGTCGGAAACGTCGGCAAGCCTGGCGGGTTCTGTCTCAGCTCGCTGCGTATGTGGGCCGGGCGCTACGGCCAGGAGGGACTTCCGAAGCTCAGCCAGCCCGAGCCGACCCCCACCGACCCGCAGCCGTGGGGCATCGGAGAAGGCTACAACGAGGCGCCGTTCAGGAAGCTGCCGGCCGAGGTGCAGGAGCGCGTGCTGAACTTCCCGGAGAAATGGCGGAAGAAGTACTTCGGCGAGCTGGCCACTCCGAGCGAGTATCCGCTCTCATGGCACTGGTACCCGATGCGGGTCGGCCAGCTCGTGTATCCTTATATAAAGGAGGGACGCCAGAACGTCGGTGTCTACATGTCCTACACGCTCGGGGCGGCTTACGGCTATCCCGAGGCGAACGTCGTGCGCGAGGTCCTGCAGGACGAATCCCTCATCCCGTTCCACGTCGCGATCGACATCGGATACGGCGAGCAGGCCAGCTACGCCGACATCGTTCTTCCCGACGCGACCAGTCTCGAGCGCTGGGACCATCACTCGACCAACAACTACGGCCTGATCCCCTACACCGGCCTGCGTCAGCCGCTGGTCGAACCGGCCGGCGAGGCTCGCTCGGTTCAGATCATTCTCCGTGATCTCGCCCGTCGAATCGGTGGTGGTATGGAACAGTACTTCGACTTCGAAGACCCGGAAGACTTCTACCGCGAGTGGTACAGCAACCTTCCGATCTCCTGGGAGGAGCTCAAGCGGCGAGGTATCTGGCAAGACGCGAGCCGGCCGAAGGACTACGAGCTCTACGAGAGACCGCTCACCGAAGCGGAGCTCGTCGACACGAACGTCGATGCGAAGACTGGGCTCATCACCCGCGCCGGCAAAGCCGTCGGGATTCTCAAGGACGGTCGCCCGGTGCGTGGCTTCGCAACGCCGAATCGATTGATCAACGTCTACGATGAGATCTGGCCCGAGGCGGCGCGCGCCGTCGGGCTACCGGCCGACGATGTCAACGCCAGCCCGATCGCGATTTACGATACCGTCCCCGAGCATCGCGACCTCGGCGAGGACGACTACATCCTCACCACGTTCAAGTGGAACGTCCACACACAGGGCCGATCGGGGCACTGGAAGTACCACGCAGAAATCGTCCACACGAACCCCGTCTTCATGCATCCGGATACCGGTAAGCGACTGGGCGTGGAGGAAGGCGATACGGTCAAGGTCAGCGTGATGCGTCCCCGGGGCCACACCTATCGAGCGGGTGAAGCCGGTGTCATGGGTGCGTTCGAAAATCACGTGCGCTTCCTGCGAGGCATGCACCGCAGGGTGATCGCCTGTTCGCATCACGCGGGCCACTGGGAGCACGGCGCCGTGGGCGCTGCGCGAATGCATGCGACTACCCCGTCGCAGGGAACGGCGGATGCCGGGGATCTCCCCGCGGACAGGGACCTGCCCGGCAGGATCTGGTGGGTGAGCGAGAACGGCGGCATCGGCGGCGGCGTGGCCATCAACGATGCGCTGCCGATCAACCCGTGTCCGTTGACGGGCGGGCAGAACTGGTATGACAACGTCTGCCGTGTGGAGAAGGTAGCGGCTCTATGAGTACGGACCGAGCAGCCGTACCGCCCGAAGCATCCGCACTGGCTCTGCTGGGCCGGGTGCTGGCCGGCGAGATCGACGACGAACTGCTCGCGCTGCTGCAGGATCGGGCGGTCGCGGAGTGTCTCGAGCAATGCGAGCCCGAGTGCGCGCCGTTGCTCTCGCGGCCGTGGCGCCACGCCGAGATCGAGGCCGCCGCAGTCGAGTACTGCCGTCTGTTCATCGTGCCGCAGGCCGCCGCGCCTCTGGCCTCTGCCTGGCTATCCGGTAATGACTCGAACAGCGGCGCGGCGATCGCCGGTCTCGTCGACACTCTCGTGGCGACCGTCGAGCTGGAATTTCCGCAGGGGCTTGCGGTGCTTCCGCGCGATCACGTCGCGGTGCTGCTGGCGGTTGCCGCCTGGCTGAGCGAGCAGCGTCATGCGGCGGCCGGAGAGTTCGTCGATCGAACGCTGAGGCCGTGGGTAGGCCGGTTCTCTTCCGCACTCACGGCGCAGGCCGAGTTGCCGCGCTACCGGGCGTTCGGCAAGTTCCTCGCGGCCGCGTTCTGAGCTACAGCGGCTACTTCCACGGCCGGTTCCCGTAGCGGTCCAGCGACACGACGTCGCCCACCGGCTTGCGCGTCGTGGGTCCGTACTTGCCGAGAGGCCAGCCGATCGGGATCATCGCCGCGGGCGTGATTCCCCAGGGCAGGCCGAGAATCCTGCGGGCCGCGAAGTTGCTCCACAGCGGAAGCGTGATGAGGTTCGCTCCGAGACCCGCCGCGCGTGCCGCCAGCAGCAGGTTCTGTACGGCTGGAAATATCGAGCCGTAGGTACTGGCGCCGAGGACCGGCGGGAAACCGAGTCGCGAGCCGCGAAAGCAGGCGACGATGTAGACGGGGATCTCCTCGAAGTGGTCGATGCTCCACTCGACCGCATTGTACATGCGCTGCTTCTTCGGATCGTTGCGGAACTCTCGCGCCGCGATCGGCCGGTACAGTCGCCACATTCGACGGCACTGTTTCGCGAACCGCAGCTTGGTTTGTGCGTCGCGGACGACGATGAACTCCCAGCTCTGGCCGTCCTGCGCCGTGGGGCCCTTGAGCGCCAGCGCAATGAGCTCGAGCAGCAGATCATCGTCGACCGGATCGGGCTTGATCCGTCGGATCGCGCGCTGCGTGGTCATCGCTTCGGCGAGCGGCATCGAGAATCGGCTGAACGGCTCCATCGAGATTCTCCTCGGCGCGGCGTCGTGGATCGAGCGCCGATGCCCTTTGTCATCGAGTCGGAAGACGTGTGAACGTCGAGCTAGAGCTGCCCCCTCATGGGCAAGACCCGCATCATGTTCACCGAGAACCGGTCCCACCACGTGGTGTCCGGTTCCTTGGTGAGCACGACCTCTTCTCCGTTTTCTTCCCCGCGCCAGCGGAGCTTCCCGTTCTCATCGAGGAACGCCTGATAGGTGCGGGCCCCGACCTGGCTGTCCAGGCCCTCGGCGAGCGGGCATGCAAGCTCCGGCGAGTATAGGATCACGCCCAGCTCCGTATTGATGAACGCCGAACGCGGATCCCAGTTGAACGAGCCCACGAACAGGACCTCGCGGTCGACGATGAAGCCCTTGGTGTGCAGGGCACCGCCGGAGCCGTTTTCGCCCTGCCACTCATCGGTGCCTCTCACGGCCTTGTCCGAACGGATCTCGTACAGTTTCACGCCGTGTTCCAGCAGCTCCTTGCGGTAAGGGGCGTATCCGGTGTGTACGATCGCGTGATTGGTGGACGCCAGTGAGTTCGTGACTACCACCACGTTGATGCCACTGACGCTGAGCGCCGCGAGCTTCTCGGTTCCGCTCTTCAGTGGCACGAAGTACGGCGATACCACGATGAACTCGCTCTTGGCCTCCAGGATCGCTTTGCGCAGCGGCGTTCGTATGGATTCGTCGGCCTCGAGCTCCTCGCCGCGGGCCTTGTCCGGCGAATCGTAGACGAGCTGGTAGGGGGCCCAGGTGAAATCGTCCTTGTCGATGTCGTCGATGAACTTGATGGATCGTATGAGGGCATCGGCGTAGGGCGTCTCCTTCGCCTCCTCCCTGGACCGCCCCAGCCGCTCTCGCCCCTCGGACAGCGCCTTCTCCGGGTCCTCGGGCGCATCGATGAAAGCTGCTACCGGTACGGCGTACTTGTCGTTCCAGTAGAT
>SPBQ01000433.1 GCA_004525875.1 Myxococcales bacterium | reverse complement strand
AGTCTACCGCGCGCTGCGCGCCGAGGCGCGCGTGATGAAGCACGCCGGCGGCGGCTCGATCGTCAATATCAGCTCGATCGCCGGCGTGCTGACACATCGCTGGATGACGCCGTACTGCGCCTCGAAGGCCGGCGTCAACATGATCACGCGCTGTGCTGCCGACGAGCTCGGCGAGTACGGTGTGCGCGTGAATGCGGTGATGCCGGGCATCGTCGACACCGAGCTCGCCTCGTTCCTCACCGGTAGCGAGGTGGCGGTCAACGAGTACCTGAGCCTGATGCCCATCTCGCGCGTCGGCAAGCCGGTCGATGTCGGTGAGGTGGTGGGTTTCCTTTTGAGCGAGGAAGCCTCGTGGGTCACCGGCCAGTGTCTCGGTGTCGACGGTGGACACACGCTCCGCAAGGGCCCGGACCTCGTTCCCGTCATGCGCGAGGTGCTCCCCGAAGAGTAGCGCTGCTCGCGCCGTTGGCCGTGTAGGCGACCCACCGGGCTGGTTCAGCCTATCGCCGGAGGCGGTGTAGCCATGTCCGCTCCGGCCGCTCGTTCTCGCGGACCCAGACCGCCTCGGTTTGGCAGCGAAAGCCCCGCGCCCCGAGCAAGTCGAGCACGCGACGCGCGTCGGCGCGCAGCGTCTCCGTAAGCCAGAGCGTTCCATCGGGCAGCAGCGCGGCGTCGAGGAAGTCGGCCAGCGCCTCGTACGTCGACGGGTCGTAAACGACGTCGGCCGCGAGGACGACATCGAACGCCTCGCGCGGTCGGTCGCAGCTGAAGTCGAGCGTCAGCGTCTCGTAGGCGCCTGCATCGAGCTGGTGATGGGCGGCGCTCATGCGCACGAACTCGAGCGCCTCGGCGGCGATGTCGGCGAACGTCACGTGCGCGCCGGCACCCGCAGCGGCCAGGCCGGAGAGCCCGAGACCGCAGCCGATGTCGAGCACGCGCCGACCGGCCGCCGGCGGATCCTCCAGCATGCGCGCGGCAATCGCTCGCGCGCCGATCCAAACCAGCGCCCAGTACGGCGGCTCCTCGGGATCGCGCGCGCGAAGCAGCGCCTGTCCGTCGACGAGATCTTCCAGGCCCGCCACCGTATACAGCTCCAGCGTCGGGCCACGCTCGAGCGTCTGCGGATCGGTCGCGGTTGCGACGTCCACCTCGACCAGCTCGGCCGGAAATCGCGGTTGCCCGCATCGCGACCCGTTGCTCATGGTCGTGACGCCCGCGGCCGACTTGCGCCCCAGCCGTACGATCGTCTTGAACTCGACCGCCGCCAGCGGGAGCACCGACAGCCGGCTCTGCTTGACGAGCGCGATCTCGGATAGCGAGGGCTCGGCCTTGCTGCGATCGAGCGCGACCGGGCGGGCCAGCGCCTCGACCGGCTCGAGATCGACGACGACCCAGCGATCGTCGTCGGTGGTGGGGTCGGGGTAGGACTCCCGCGTCACCTTCGCGATGCCCACGACCTCTTTGTCGGAGACGCTGTGGTAGAATAGGACCTTGTCGCCGCGTTTCATGGCCTGGAGGTTATTGCGCGCCTGGTAGTTGCGCACACCGTCCCAGTAGGTACTGCCGTCGGCGACGAACTTCTTCCACGAGTACGCACCCGGCTCCGACTTGACCAGCCAGTACTTCACGGCCGCGACGCTCGGGCAGAGGGCCCGGATTGTCAAGCTTCACGAGAGCAAGGGGTCTGGTCGCGAGCGGCCGGCAGTGGAATGGCGCGGCCCGGCATACTAGACTGCTCAATCATTCACCGGCGACGAGGCCGGGTCCGCAGGCGCGCGCACGGGCCGTTCGAACGGCCGTCCGTCGCATCCATGAGATGAGAATCGGGGAGATGCAGGGTGGTCGATTCCACTGAACAGGCGAGCCTCGATCTCGCACTGATCGGCAACTGCCAGTACAGCGCGCTGATCGACCGGCGCGGCAGCGTCGTGTGGGCGTGCTTCCCGCGTTTCGACTCGCCGTCGGTTTTCGGCGCGCTGCTCGATCCGGAGCGCGGCGGCCACTTCACGATCGAGGGAGTGGGGGAGGGCTGGATCACCGAGGCGGCCGACGAGCCGAACACCTGCATCGGGAAGACGATCTGGCGTAAGCCCGGCGAGCCCGACGCGTTCGAGGTCGTCGACTTCGCGCCGCGATTCCAGCTCTACGATCGCTCGTTCCGGCCGACCATCCTGGTTCGCATCGTCCGGCCTCTCGGCGGCCGTCCGCGCGCGCGCATCGTCTGCGACCCTCGGTTCGACTACGGTCGGCGCGATCCGCTCATGCGTCGCGGATCCAACCACATCAGCTACGAGGACCCCGGCACGTTCGAGAAGCTTCGTCTGACGACGAGCGCGTCGCTGACGCACGTCGCCCAGGGAATCCCGTTCGAGGTCACGCGCGAGGTGCACCTGGCGCTGGCGTGGGGAGAACCGTTCGAGGACTCGTTCGAGGAGCTGGACCGCTGGCTGCACCGCACCGACGACTACTGGCGCCGGTGGTGCAGGCGCACGCGCGTGCCGGTCGACTACCAGGACGCGGTGCTGCGAGCGTCGATGACGCTCAAGCTCCACACCTTCGAGGACACCGGCGCGGTGATCGCGGCCACCACGACGAGCATCCCCGAGGCGCACGGGACCGGTCGCAACTGGGACTATCGCTACTGCTGGGTTCGCGATGCGGCGTTCGTCATCCGCTCCCAACTGCGCATGGGGCACAGCGAGGACGCGAGCCGCTTCTGCGAGTATCTGCGAAACCTCGTTCCGCCCGATGGTCGCGGCGGGTTCGAGCTGCAGCCCGTCTACGGCATCGATCACCGCACCGAGCTGACCGAGACGACGCTCGATCATCTCGCCGGCTACCGCGGCAACCAGCCGGTGCGCGTGGGGAACCAGGCGTACACGCACCGACAGAACGACGTGTACGGCGAGGTCGTCCTCGGGCTGGCACCGCTGTTCTACGACGAGCGCCTGCGTGAATCCGAGCTCGAGCCGATCTACGAAGCGTTCGAGCATCTGGTGAGCGCTGCCGACAGGACGTTCCCGACCGCGGATGCGAGCATCTGGGAGTACCGCGGCCGTGAGGAGCATCACGTGTTCTCCAAGCT
>SPBQ01000488.1 GCA_004525875.1 Myxococcales bacterium | reverse complement strand
GAGTGCTCCTGAAGATTGTGTCCGACACCGGGGATATAAGCCGTAACCTCGATCCCGTTCGTGAGACGCACGCGTGCAACCTTTCGCAGAGCCGAGTTCGGCTTCTTCGGCGTCGTCGTGTACACGCGCGTACAGACACCACGACGCTGCGGCGATGCATCGAGCGCAGGCGCATCGGTTTTGCGGGCGAGCTTACGCCGCCCTCTACGAACGAGCTGGTTAATCGTCGGCACTGTTACTCCTTGCTTCGGCCGTGACCTGCCGCGCGTGGCCCACCCCTACTGCGCCTTCGTCCACGCGACCACCGCCAGATTGCGGCCAGCCGAAAACGGGGAATCCCGCAAACTACGGGCCGCCGACAAAACAGTCAAACCGGACGGGGCCTGGCTCGGGTTGTCGGTCGGCATCGATCGAGTTCTACCCGGTCACCCCCCGCCTCTCCTGACCGCGAGCTTCCCGACCGCCGTCCTGCTCTTGCACTCGCGTTGGCATCTTCGTGTCTTCGTGTCTTCGTGTCCTCGCATTGTCGCCCGCCGATCTCGGTCGATCAGGCCATGGTCGGAATGGCCTGAGTGAGGTCGTGCTCATCCTCCCCCGATTCCGTGCCCGGCACGTCGACGTCGACCGACTCGTAGTCGGCCAGGCCGGTGCCCGCCGGGATGAGCCGGCCCATGATGACGTTTTCCTTGAGGCCTTTGAGCCCGTCGAGTGCGCCGCTGACCGAAGCCTCGGTGAGGACCTTCGTGGTCTCCTGGAACGACGCCGCCGAGATGAAGCTCTCGGTCGCGAGGCTAGCCTTGGTGATCCCCAGCAGAAGCGGAACTGCGGTGGCCGGCTGCTTGCCCTCGGCCAGGACCTGCTCGTTGGACTCCTGAAACCGCATCTTCTCGACCTGGTCGCCCGCCAGGTAGTCGGACTCGCCCGCGTCCTGAATCCGCACGCGCCGAAGCATCTGGCGGACGATCACCTCGATGTGCTTGTCGTTAATGCGCACGCCCTGGAGGCGGTAGATCTCCTGGATCTCGTCCACCAGATAAGCGGCGAGCTTCTTTTCGCCCTTGACGGTCAGGATGTCGTGAGGGTTCGAAGAGCCCGCATGGAGCTGGTGTCCCGCCCGGATGAGGTCTCCCTCCTGGACCAGGATGTGCTTGCCTTTGGCCACGAGATACTCACGCTCGTCGCCGACCTCGGGGGTCACGACGATCTTGCGCTTGCCCTTGGTGTCCTTGCCGAACGAGACCGCACCGTCGATCTCGGAGATGACGGCGAACTCCTTCGGCCGTCGGGCCTCGAAGAGTTCGGCCACGCGCGGGAGGCCGCCGGTGATGTCCTTCGTCTTGGTGGTCTCACGCGGAATCCTCGCCACGACGTCGCCGGGAAGTACTGCCTGGCCGTTCTCCGCGGCAAGGTAGGCTCCCTCAGGCAGCTGGTAGCGAGCCGCGCCGCCGCGCGGACGCTCGCGCGTCTGGCCTGCCTCGTCCTTCACCGAAAGTCTCGGACGCCGATCAGCGCCGGCCTTCAGCGATTTGATGATGCGGGTCGACATGCCCGTGTTCGGGTCAACCTCCTCGCTCATCGTCTCGCCATCGACGACGTCGCCGAACTTCACCGTCCCTGCAACCTCCGTGATGATAGGCGTCATGAACGGATCCCACTCGGCCAAGATCTCGCCAGCCTTGACGGTGTCACCATCGTTCTTGCGCAGGCGGGCGCCATGGACGAGCGGATAGCGCTCACGCTCTCGGAACTGACCGTCCTGCAGCTCCTCGACGATCGCGAGCTCAGCGTTGCGGTTCATCACGACGGTGAATCCGTCTCGATCCGTCACGCACTCGACGTTCTTCAACTTCACGACACCGTCGTGACGAGGCTCGAGCGTGGTCTGCTCGGCTCGCCGACTGGCGGTACCGCCGATGTGGAACGTCCGCATCGTCAGCTGCGTGCCCGGCTCGCCGATCGACTGGGCCGCGATGACCCCGATCGCCTCTCCCTGGCAGACGATGAGGCCACGCGCGAGGTCACGCCCGTAGCACAGCGCGCAGACGCCTTTGCGCGCCGCGCAGGTGAGCACCGAGCGAATCGTCACCGCTTCGACCCCCGCCGCTTCGAGACGGTCCACTTTCTCTTCATCGATCTCCTCGTTCATTCGGACGAGCACGTCCGACGTGAACGGATCGATGATGTCCTCGAGCGCAACACGCCCGAGCACACGGTCGCCAAGACGTTCGATCACCTCACCGCCCTCGATGAGCGGTGTGATCTCGATGCCGTCGAGCGTTCCGCAATCGCGGATGTGGATGACCGTGTCCTGGGCAACATCGACCAGGCGACGCGTCAAGTATCCCGAATTTGCCGTCTTGAGCGCCGTGTCGGCCAGTCCCTTGCGTGCGCCGTGGGTCGAGATGAAGTACTGCAACACCGTCAGCCCCTCGCGGAAGTTGGCGGTGATGGGCGTCTCGATGATCTCGCCGGACGGCTTCGCCATCAGGCCGCGCATACCGGCGAGCTGACGCATCTGCTGCGCGCTGCCGCGAGCGCCCGAATCGGCCATCATGAAGATCGAGTTGAAACTCTGGGTCGTGATCTCGTTGCCCTCGGCGTCGACCGTGCGGTCGGTGGCCATCCCACTCATCATCTGGTCCGCGATGGCGTCGGTCACGCCCGCCCAGATGTCGACGACCTTGTTGTAGCGCTCGCCGTTGGTGATGTACCCG
>SPBQ01000311.1 GCA_004525875.1 Myxococcales bacterium | reverse complement strand
TGAACTGGAGCTCTAGGACCTGGCTCTGACCCACCGGAATCGTGATCGGCGCGCTCGGTGCGACGATCGAGAGCGATGGATCACCGATCAAAAAGCCGTACGCGGTCACGATGATGTCGTCGTCGGTCCCGTTGTTGAAGACGGTGATATCAGCAGTCGTCGTACTCCCGGTGGCGCCGGCGAGCGCAATCGCGCTCGGCGTCACGCGGATGTCGATGGGCTCGAGGCACGATGCCACTCCGGGCGTGATATAGGTGTCGTAGCCCAGCGGCGCACCGATGGCTTGCTGGAAATTCGTACAATTGTAGCCGGGCAACGTCAGGTGTGTGCCGATTTCTTCTAGACTGGTGAACCCGTCGGCATCGGGATCCGCATCTTCGGCATCGGCCAGCGACTGCTGGATGGTCTTGCCGACGTAGAGCTGCTGCTCGATGCTCTGGCCGTAGAGATTGCGGGCGCCGGTGCCCTCCCAGAGATAGTGACACACGCCGCAGGCGTACAGTTGATCGCCCTCGATGAATCCGTAGCGGGTCGTGTACGCGTCGAAATACACGGGACGAGCCTCGACCGAGGGGAGCGGCGCGATCATCACGCCGGCCAGCACCGCGAGCAGCAAGGTGCCGAACGTTGTTCTACGGAAGCGTCGCATCACGGGTACCCCACGCTCGCGAATTCAGGGACCACGTCGCCGATGGCGGTCTCGACGCAGCTCGCAGTGTCGACGGCGGTTCCGGATGCCGGACAGCCGGCAAGCCCCATGAAGTCGGTGCAGCCTGCGATGCGTGACGCCGATTTCTCCTGTGCGCGGCCAATCTTGCCGGACGGGTCGGTCTCGCAGTCGACCGGTGGATTGTTCCTTCCCGAAGCGTTGTCGCCGCCGCAGCGGACGAGCTCCTTGCTCCAATCGCCGGCCAGCTTGAGAGAGGCCTTGGCGACGGAGGCCTGACACTTGCCGGCACCACCGGCCGGGGCGATCGGCGGCAGGGCCGGCGGCGGCGTCCCGTAGGCCGCGTCGAGAGCCGAGTCGGCCAGCGCCTCGCTCATGCAGACGGCACACGAGGCGACGTCCGTCATGTCGAACAGCGTCGTCGTGGGGCAGGGGACCGGGCAGGTCGCGCCGTGACCGATCGAGATCGGCGTCAGATTGGCTCCCATGCAGCGCTTGTCTTTACTGCCACCCACGCGCTCGCGCAGGCCGGCCTCTGCAGCAGCGATGCGCGTGTCGCGGGCGCCGGCGTCGCAAGAACCGCCGCTTGCGCGTCGCTCGTAACACCGGCCCCACTCCTTCTGGTAGGTCTTGTGATACTTCGATTGCGCCTTCGCCACTCCCTTCTGACACTTGGCCACCGTCTTGGCGTCGGTCTCCACGAACGCCTGCGCCATGACGACGGGCTCCGACTTGTTGTGCTGATCCCACAGGTCGAAGAGGATCGGACCGGCAGCCGTGGTGGTGTTCTCGTCGCGCAGGAACTCGATGTATTCCTTGGAAGACGTCTGATAGTAGAGCGTTACCTCGGCCTGCACCGCCTCGGGTCCCACCGCATAGACGACATCGTCCCAGTACTGACCGTCGGCGTAGGCCTGCCCCACCGGGTGGGCGTCGAGCGCCTCGAACGTCGCGTTGTCGAACCCGCGCGGCGGGATCCGGTTGTCGAACTCGCGAACATTGTTGAGTAGCAGGTGGAAGCTCGGTCCGGGCGTGGCGCCGGCGATCAGGGCGACGTCGGAGCTGATCCCGTGGATGGTCTCCCACACGTGCAGGTCGGGATCGTAATCCGCATCGGCGGGCAGCGATTCGTAGCCCAGCAGATCAGCGGTATCGAACACGTAGCGGCCCGACTCGAAGACCACGGCCCGTGAGCTATCGAACGCGCGCACGTGGAGCCACATACGCCGGCCCTCGGGGTATCCGGTCGGGAGCTTGTGGCCCGTCTCGTTCGTGACCCGAACCGTCAGACTGCCGCCCGATATGCCGGCCTCCACCGTGGCCGCGCGGCGCAGCATGTCGGTCGCGTTGGCGATCGACTCCTGCAGGATCTGCGCGTCGACCTCCGAGCCGAATACCGGGTGGAAGGGCAGCACGGCGGGGATGAAAGTGTTGGCACCGACCATCTGGTGCAGCGGCAGGTCGTCGCGAAACGCCCCGCCCTCGGCATCGCGGCCCGAGACATCGGGCATGTGGCAGTCCTGGCACGTCGACACGACGTCCTTGTTGATGCCGAACTGCGGCGCGAACACTCCCGTGCTGGCGTACTCGCTGGCCGCCCACTCGTCGTAGGTCTGCTGCTCCGGAAAGCCGGCGCGCAGGTCGGCGGTGGGCGTGTCGAAAGGATTCAGCTCGTACTCACCCAGGACATTGCGGGTAAAGATCGGGTTGAACAGATTGTGGCAGGTACCGCACAGCTCGGAGGTCTGATGGAACGGCGAGACGAGCGTTTCGCTGTCGGGGATATGAGGGTCGCTGCCGATGTCGGCGACGATGTCGAAGGGGCCGCGCAGCCGCTCCTCGGGATCCATCACCATCATCGCATTGCCGAACGTGGGAACCGGATCGGTCAGCGCCGCGAGGATGGCGGCGTCCTCGGCCGGTGCTCCCGGGTTGTTGAACGGATCGACCAGCCGATGGCAGGCGGTGCACTGCACGCCCTCGCGGTCAGGCGCCGTCATCGCGGTGCCGTCCTCGGGCACGGAGCGGCCCTCGAGCCAGCCTTTCGGAAGGTGGCAGCGCAGACAGGTCTCGCCCGCGGCCGGGGAATCCTGGTTGGCGATCGCCATCGCCGCGTACATGAGCGGATCGCGACCTGCCTGCGCCATCATCGAGCCGGCCCAGTTGCGGAAAGGCTCCACGGCCGTGAAGCCGTAGTCCGAGTGACAGGGCGTGCACTGATCGGGCGTCGACAGCGTGTCGGTCAGGCTCAGCGGCTGCGTGCCCGGCGCAGCGAAGTCGTTACGGGTCGTGGGGAGGGGCAGCGCCTGCGCGAACCTCGCTCCCAGTACCGTGAATGCGACCAGAGCGAGGAGGAGCACTGGGAGCGCGCGTTGCGCACACGCTCCCGGTGCCCTCGACGATCTGAGTCTCGAGGTGACATATCTCACGCGAACCAGTTCCTCCTCGTGGGATCATGCCCCCGGACCGCGCGCCGTTACGGCGTGCAGTCGTTGTCCGGGATGAACGTCTCCGCGAGCGTCGCATCGACCGCAGGCGGCACGATCAGCGTGTTCTGCGCGAAGCAGTTATTGTGATCGGGCGGCCCCGAGATGATCATTACATTCTGGGTATTGTCCGGAACGACGCCGATCAGATCCGGATCGATGCTTGCTCCGTTGTTGTCCAGAATGTTGTTCGCGTAGAGATTCCTCACGTTCTCCTGCTGGTTCTCGCAGGTTTCGGCGCCCGAGCAGTCTGCGTTGGTCGTGCATGGCACGCCGCTCGGAACTCCACCGGACTCGCAGCTGAAGCTGCAACAATCCCCCGGATCCTCGCTGAGAATCGAGAAGATGAGCTGGTCGACGACCGCGATACCGCTCGAATTGTTGCCGGCGATGTAGTTGTAGGTGTACTCGCTATCGTCGGTCGCGACGATCACGTACCCGGAGCCGTCGGGCACGGCTCCGACCGAGCCGGAGCCGAAGTTCGGCGTGTTGTTCTCGACCAAGACGTTGTGGTCGGCGTCATTGTTGAACGAAGCCGCCTGGGGCGGTCCGAGCAACATGAACGTGAGCAGCCCGCCCGTGTTCCCGTACGACTCGTTGTTGTGCGTACGGGTGTTGAACGAGTTCTCCACCTCGATGCCGGCCACGCTGTCCGTCACCAGGTTCCACCGGATCGTGTAGTCGTTCGACGAGCCCACGTAGATGCCCGCGTCGTCGACATTGGTCACGAAGCAGCCCTCGACGAGGATGTTCTCGCTGCTCACGGGGAACACAGCGTACGTCGAGAACTCCGTGCCGCCGTGGCCATAGATGTCGCGGAACACGACGCCGTCGGCCCCGGTGACGAACACGCCGTTGCTGCCCCAATCGAAGACGGACAGCGACTGGAACGTCAGGCCATCGCCACCCGCGGCGAAGACTCCGTTGCCGAGCGAAGGCAGCGAGCCATCGGGCCCGATCACAGGCCGGTCGCCCGTGGCCGTCTCGACACAGCCGACGAACGATACGCCG
>SPBQ01000154.1 GCA_004525875.1 Myxococcales bacterium | reverse complement strand
CAGGGCGATCGAGGCGGCCGGTCTCGGCGAGATAGAGATTCTGAAGGACTCCTCTTTCGGCGCGGCAGCGCTCGAGCTCATCCCCGTGTCGTTGCTGGAGGAGGCCCGGCGGCTTGGTGTCGACGTGGCCGAAGTCGCCGACGGTGTTCGCTCGCTCACCATTCGCGCGACCAAGCTGGAGCCCCGATCTGAGTCGTGATCGATCTCAGCCTCAGGACGCGAACTACCGAGTGACGCGGCGGCTTTCCCGCGTCGATGCATGGCGATATAACGCCTCGACCGATCGCCGCCGGCCGATCCCGACAGCGGATGTACGAACTTCGTCGCCACTTGCTCGCCACTGCCGCAGCCGTCACGATCGTGGCGGTCTCCCAGCTCGGCGTCCTCGATGACGCGGGCCGGGCGTACACGGAAGCGGGGTTCGAGCGTGCTCTGATCGCGTATGGCGTGGCCCGAGGGCTCAACGGCGTGATCTCTGTCGCGCAGGGGACCGAGGTGGCGGTCGAGCCTGGGGGCGTCGGCATGACGTTCAAGCCGGGCGAGATCCTCGATCCGATCAACGATCTGATCGAGCGCTTCTCCTGGATCGTGCTCGTCAGCGGCACATCGCTCGGGATCCAGCGTGTGCTGCTGGAGGTAACGGCCGTGCCGTGGTTCCGCCTCGCCGTCAGCATTCTGGTACTGGCGTATCTGGCGATCGAGTGGCGACCCGGCGCGTTCTCGATCCGCCACCGACGGATGGTCCGAACACTCGCGGCTGTTCTGGTGATCGTCCGTTTCGCGATCCCCATCATTGCGATCGCAGGCGAGGCGCTCTACGAGGCCTTCCTCGAGCCGCAGTACACGGAGTCGACGCAAAATCTCGAGGAGACGGCCGCCGTTATTCGCGGCGCCAGCGACGAGCCGGTGGGTCCGACCGTTAACGAGGATAGTTCGATGCTCACCAGTGCGCTCCGCGCCTATCGCTCGGCCCGCGATGCCGTCGACTTCGATGCGCGGATCGCGGTCTTGAAGGAGGCGGCGTCGGACGTAGGTGAGTACACGATCGATCTCATCGTCGTGTTCGTCCTGCAGACGATCCTGTTTCCGCTGCTCTTCCTCTGGACGACACTGCAGCTTCTAAAGCGCTGCACGCGAGCGGCATCCTCGGGCTGATTCCAGCGACGGCCGTGTGCCCCGGATCGCAACTGGCTTCTCGCGCGCCAGCGTTCCTCGACGATGATCTGCGCGCGATCCGATCGGCATCGGTGAATGACGCACGTCATGCCGGCAGGCCGAACGAGCCACGACGCGCGCCCGACGTGTTGCAAAGAGCCCCCCTATTCGGGCCACGGACAGATGACGGCGCCGATGACGATGCAGTCGAATGGTCGGGAAAATGGCGAGAGGCACGGATGCTGAAGCGCGGACTTGCTATACCGTTCACCGTGATGAGCGCGTCCTCGGTCGGTGCCCGGCGCGTCTAGTTCGATGGTCGGAGGTGCAGGGAAACCCCCTTGACTAGCCGCTCCATGGATGGTGGTTTTGTCTCAGCCACTCGACGTACCGGGCGTCGCAATTCACAGGTAGGCTCGTTCGGGGGGGTCGGTATGACCAGCTGGTCTCGGCGCGTCGGCGCACTCGTCGCGTTCATCGTCGTCGGTGCATGCGGCGGTGCGTCGGCCGACGTGTTCGGCGGTGGCGGCAGCGCCAAGACCGATTGTCTTCTCGTCCTCGACACGTCCATCAACGACCCCGTCGACAAGCCCAAGCGTATCCGATGCACCGACGGCGACCCGGCTTGCGACGCCGGAGGTGTCGTCGACGGGATCTGCGTCTTCGCGACCTCGGTCTGTGCCAACAGCACGTTCGATGCGGGCGACTGCTCGCTCATCGGCCTCGGCTCGGCGCTCATCGAGCACTCCGTCGACAATGGCGACTCCAAGTTCGACACCGAGTACCAGGCTCTGCAGGCACGAATCGAGAACGAGCTCGATCTTCCGAACGTGACAGCGGACGACTGCACCGGCTTCACGAACATCACCGTCGGCGTCAAGGGACCGTTTCCCCGCAAGAAATGCCGGCGCGGCAGGAAGATCATGAAGATCGAATCGGAGTCGATCGTGATGTCGGGCAGACGATTCACCGACAACGATAAGCTCAAGATGATGTGCGAGCCCGCGCCGGGGATGTGCGACGCGCAGACTTTCTTCTCCGGTACGTTCGATCGCATCCAGCGACAGGTGTTCGACGTCTCCTGCGCGCTTGGCGGCTGTCATGACTCCGAGGGGCTGGCGGGAAACCTGCTGCTCGAGTCCGGGACCTCATACGGTGCGCTGGCCGACGTCGACGCGTCGAACCCGGCGGCACTCCTGGCCGGGTTCAAGCGCGTTGCCACGACCGGCCCCATGAGCGGCGACCCCGAGGTCAGTTTCTTGATCCAGAAGCTGACTGGAAATCTCGACGTCGGGATGGGTGCCCGTATGCCGTTAGAGGGAAAGAAGGTATCGAGTGGCTTCCGGAACATCATCGAACTATGGATTCTTGCCGGTGCTCCCGAGAACGACTGGGTGCCCGGCACCGACAACTGATTCACGACGACGACCCGACGGGGGAAGACGATGGGCGACGCGAACACAAGCATCAATGTGGCCGAGCTCCGGCACGCTCTGAGACGTACGGGTTTCGGACCGACGCCGAAGGAGCTGCAGAAGGCCGAGAGACGCGTGGGCAGCATGACTCGCGGGGGCGCGGCCGACTACATCCTTGGCCAGAAGCGCAAGATCCTCAAGGCGAAGGGCAAGGAGAACTTGGATGTCCACAACAAGTGGGTGAAGCACCTGAGCAAGGGTCGGACGCCGTTCCTGGATAAGACCGTCCTGTTCTGGCACGACCATTTCTCGGTGTCAGCGAGCGTCGTCGAACGGTCCGAGGCGATGACGCTGCATCTGCAGAACCACTACACGTACGCGCTCGGTAACTTCAAGGATTACGTCAAGGCGATCAACAAGGACGCCGCGATGATGATTTTTCTGAATACGGTCCAGAATCGAAAGGAAATCCCGAACGAGAACTACCCGCGCGAGCTGTGCGAGCTGTTCACGCTCGGCGTATTCGATCTGAACGGTGTCGAGAACTACACCCAGAGCGACATCGTGCAGATCGCGCGCGCGTTCACTGGCTGGAGGCTCGAGGAGGACGGCACTGCGTACCTCGACGTCGGGCGGCATGATTTCGAGGCCGATTTCCCGGAACGCGGTCCGAAGGCGATCTTCAACAGCGCTCACGGCTTTGGCCCCGGTGGGGCATCGTTCACGACTGGCGGAGAGGGAGAGAACGAGATCGATGTCGTCATCGACATCATCTTCGACCACCTCGATAGCGACGGTGAGAACACGGTCGCCCGTCGGACGGCACACCGTCTGCTCGAGTTCTTCGCCTACGCGAACCCCGAGAAGTCGGTCGTCGACGAAGTGCTGGCCGACTCCGGTTTCGTCGGCTCCTGGAACATCGAGGAGCTCATCCGCTCGATCCTGTGCCACGACGCTTTCTACGAAGCGTCGGCTCCCGCCCCCTTTGGCGCCAACACGAAGAAGTCCGTCAAGTGGCCGATCGACTACGTCATCAGCTAGCTCAGGCTCACGCGCATGAAGGGGAAGGGCAAGGATCTCGAGATCCCGGGGGGCGGATTTCTCCGTCTTTTCGATCACCTGGGCAACATGGGGCAGATCATCGGGGATCCGCCGAGCGTTTTCGGCTGGGACTGGGAGAGCGGCTGGATCAGCAGCTCGACACTCCTGGCGCGCTACACGTTCGCGCGCGACATCGCCGCGGCTCGCGACGGTGGACGGTTCAAACCGGAGAAGCTGATCGAAAAGAACCTCACGGATCCGGGCGCGATCGCCGACGCCGTGACGGACGCGCTCGGCGTGACCGATCAATTCACGGCGGCCGAGCGTGACGAGCTCATCGCGTATCTCACCGATGACGGTGCAGTCACCGAGCTCGATCTGGACGATTTCGACGTTCGCAACACGAAACTCCACGGCCTGTTCGCACTGGTGATGCAGTCGCCGCAGTACCAGCTCCACTAGGACGACGATAGGAGACAGAACGATGCCACTGACGAGACGACAGTTCCTCAAGCGTGCGAGTGTCGCGACGGACGGAACCCTCGCCGTGCCGCGGCTGTTCGGCAACCCGTTGGTCCGGAGCGCGTTCGCGGACACGATCGGCGACCGCTACCTCGTGATTCTCTACCTCGACGGCGGCAACGACGGGCTGAACACCGTGCTCCCGCTCGACAACGTCGCCGGTCTGCGCACCGCCTACGAGGGCCACCGCAGTACGGGCAGTGGAGGGTTGCGCATCGATCCGGGCGACGCGGCCGTGCCGTCCTCGCATGCCGACGACCCGGGCACGGGCACCGCGCTCGGCTTCCACCCCGGCCTGGCCCCGCTGGCCGCGGCGTATGATGCCGGCAACGTGGCCGTCATCCAGGGCACCGGCTATCCCAACTACAGCCTGTCGCACGAGTCGGCGCAGACCATCTGGGAGACCGCGAACCCGGCTGGACTGTCGACGATCGTCGGCACCGGCTGGGCCGGGCGGCATCTCGGCCTCGAGTACGGCCCGCTCGATGTCTACGGCGTGAGCATCAACAACTCGATTGCCGGCGAGCTGCGAACGACGGGGACCAGCGTGCTGGCCATACGGCGACTCCGTAGCTTCGGTTTCCCGTTCGATGATTACGACGAGAACGATGAGGCGCCGATCGAAGCAGCCTACAGCAACCTGCATAGCTCCGCCGGCCTCAATCCCCAGGAACTCGTCAGCCTGGTCGGCAACGCCGGCCGGGCGACGCTGCTGAGCACCCAGAGCTATCCGCCGCTGCACGGGCTCTACGAGGTCGACCGCGCCGGTTTCGATGACGCGTACGATGGGCTCGATACGAGCACCGCGCGCGATCTCCGTGAGGTGGCGAAGGTCATCTACGGCGTCTCTACCGGACAGCCCGGCGTCACGGCGCGCTTCTTCCAGGTGCGCAACGGTGGCTACGATACGCATGCCGATCAGGGAGGCGCGGAGCCGGGCGCGCAGCATTACTCGCTACACAGGGAAGTCTCGGAAGCGGTCAGCCTGTTCTTCCAGGACATGAATGACATGGGCGTCGGTTCAAAGGTGACGATGGTCGTCTGGAGCGAGTTCAGCCGCCGCATCCCGCAGAACAGCAACGGAACCGATCACGGCTCTCAAGGTCCGATGTTCGTCATCGGCGAGTCGGTCAATGGCGGGATCTATGGGAATCATCCCAACATCGAGGCCTCGGCTCTCGACGATCAGGAGAACACGGTCTACACGCAGAACGCGAACCCGTTCCGCTCGACGGATTTCCGCGACGTGTACGGCACGATCCTCAAACACTGGGTCAACATGAACCAGTCATCGATTCTCACGAATATCATGCCGCCCGATGTCGGGCCTGCGGCAGAGTACTGGACGGTACCGAACTTCGACATGGGCTTTCTTTAGGACGTTCGCTGCGTGCGGATCGGCCGATACTGCCGCGGCGAACCGGATTTCCTTCTGCTGCCGACCGAGCACCTGAGCCCCACGGGCCCGGCTCCCGATCTGGCTGCGTTCCTCGAACGGGAAAGCGGCTGGAGCCGCGCTCGCGTCGATCTCCTCGCGACATCTCTCGATCTGTACTGGCGACGCGCGAAGGCGCTCGCCGACCGCATGCCCGCATGGCCGCGGCCGCGCATCCGCGGTATCGGCGTGGCGAGCGATGGCATCACCCTCCGGCCCTACGCGCAGGTGCTCAACACGAGCACATGGACGCTGTACGACTGCGATCTCGACCCCGAGCTCTCGCACTCCGAGCTCGTGGCCTTCTTGCTCGTGGTTGGCGACTGGATGTCGGCAACGGGAGAGGTGACGCAGGCGCCGATGCGAGCCGCGGCCTGGTGGCTTGCGGCCGGCGAGACGGCCTGTGCATCGTTCGCTGCGGCGGCCGAGCGCTCGGTGCGACCGGACGCGGAAGCGGCGCGCGCAGTGGCCGAAGCGCTGCCGTGGTTGCGCCGGCTTCACCATCGCGGGCTGCAGCCGGCGCCGGCGGGTGCGGTCCAT
>SPBQ01000523.1 GCA_004525875.1 Myxococcales bacterium | reverse complement strand
GGTTCGATGAAACTGATCGCCGTCGCAAGCACCAGGACGATCGCGGCGGCGATCAGTTTCATCGAACCGTCGCGGCGCCTCATCGAGCCACCTCGCTCTCGCCCGAACCGGTCCACGGCCGGCCGGCCTCAGCAGAAGCCTTGTAGTCGCTCGCCGTCTCGCAGCCGATGCCCAGCCTGCCGTCGGGGCGAACATCCGCCATGAAGAAGTTCATCCCAGCCTCGGGGTGACTGAGGCGCTGGCTACCGTCGCGCTGTTCGATCGCCTGCACATCGGCCGCCTCGTAGGTCTGCGCGAGGTAAAAGGGGTTGAGCATAATCGTCGTCGCAGCCGATGCTGCGCGCTTGTTGGCGTCGGGCGTCACGACGTAAACCTGGGCCACGGCCGTGCTCGCGATAAGAGTGCTCGCGACCGCGAACGTGGCGAGTGCGGCCGGCACCGCGGTGCGGCCTCGATGGCGCCTCGCGACGCCCCTGGTGTTTGAACTTCTCATGTCTCCTCCCTCACCCCGCACGCGCGCCGGGCAACCTGTCTGCTTTGAAGGAGTATAGCTGCGCCCACCCGGGGGTTCGAGCCGATATTCAACAGCCGACACAGCACACGCCCGTGCCCACCAGCGCTTCTGGACCGCGCCTCGATCCGTGTTAGCCTCAATCGGGGCTACGGGAGGGATTGTCGGCGGGCGTCGTGGAGGCTGTGGAGATGAACCAATGGTAAAGCGGTGGTGGACCCTGACGCTGATGGCTGCGGCGATCCTGCTCGGCAACGGTCTGGGCGCCGACCGGCCCGCGATCGCGCGTCTCGACGCCGAGGCGCGCTGCGTAATCTTCTACGAAGGCAACGATTGCACACAGGATCGCTCCTCGTGCTGCACCGAGGCCGGCGCCGCGATGCACGGCTGCTGGGAGAATGACGAGGCACGCTCGATGAAGCTGCATGGCCCCCCCGGTACGCTCATCGCGGTCTTCGACGACCCGAAAGCCTCGACCGCGGACGACTACTTCGTCGTCACCAAGGAAGTAGACGAGCCTATCTGCGTCGGCTCGTTCGACCACTCCGCCCAGCTCCTGTCGGGAACCCGACATCACTGGTTCTACTCGGGCGGCAACGGGCTCGACGGCAAAGTGTCGACGTTTCGCTGGCACGATCCGCGCACTCCGGCAGCGGCGCCGTTCTGAGCCGCGCGCCGGTCAGCCCAGCTCGTCCTTGAACAGCCGAGTGAGTTTCTTCCAGGCGTCGTCCGCCGAAGCTTTGTCGAAGTCCGCGCGAGCGTCGCAGAAGAAACCGTGGCCCACGCCGGGGTAGACCTTCGCTTCGTGACGGATACCGGCGTCCTCGAGCGCGGTCTCGATCTTCTTGACCTGGTCGAGGGGGATGTAGGCGTCGTTCTCGCCGAACAGGCAGAGCATGCGCCCCTTGATCTTGTCGGACCGCCCGACAGTCGGAGGCTGCTCGTTGCCTGGAGCCCCCACGGCGATCCCGCCACCGTAGAAGCTGGCCGTCGCCGCTATCGGAAGCTCGCAGGCCGAGAGATAGGCGACGTGGCCACCGAAGCAGAAACCCATCGCGCCCACGCCGCGGCCACCGACATCCGGCCGCGCCTTCACAACGGAGAGTGCGGCGCTTACATCGCTGATGACCTCGGAAGCGGTGGTCGCCGACATCAGCTCGATGCCACGGGCCAGGCCCGCCTCGTCATAGCCAAGCTCGACGCCAGGCCCCGTGCGGTGGAAGAGGTCCGGAGCCATCACCACGTAGCCCTCGGCAGCCACGCGGTCGCAGACCGAGCGGATGTGGGCGTTGATGCCGAAGATCTCCATGAACAGCAGCACCGCCGGCCAGCGGCCTGCAGCATCGGGGCACGCCACGTAGGCGCCCATGCGGCCGCCCCCAACCTCGATCTCGGCGCGCTCGCTCGTCGTCTGCATTGTACTCCTCCGCTCGTGTCGATAGTCGGTGGGTTGTTGACGGGCCGGAATCGATCCGGACGCGCCAGATAACATGCTATCCGCGCCAAGGCGAGTCAGCGGCTTCCAACAACCTACCGATCGTGCCAAATCCCGTTGCCATGGCGCTCACCGATTTGAAGGAAACGAGCTACTCGGTCGAGGACCGGGTGGCGACGATCACGCTCAACCGCCCGGACAAACTGAACGCTTTCACGGTTCGCATGATGCGAGAGCTCCTCGCGATCTTCGCGGAGATCGATCGCGACGACGACGTGCGCGTCGCAGTCGTGACCGGCGCCGGGAGGGCATTCTGCGCAGGCGCGGACCTCACCGCCGGCGGCGAGACGTTCGACTCTCGCAAGGCCGGCCACGAGGTCGGCGTCAGCGGCCATCGCGACGGCGGCGGCCAGGTAACACTGGCGATCTTCGGCTGCCGCAAGCCGGTGATCGCGGCCATCAACGGGCCGGCCGTCGGCGTGGGCATCACC